>CAYRTN010000075.1:0-7475 GCA_964427235.1 uncultured Chthoniobacter sp.
CATCTCGCCCAGCCACCTGCCTCGTGGATGGAAAAGAAGTGGAGTTTGGCAAAGGATGGGAATCGCCCATTGAACTCCGAAACATGTGCTGGGAGGGTGGGGGCGACCGGACGGATGTGACAGCGCCAGTCGCCGCCACGGCCGCCGCGCCAAAAAACTAAGACGATACGATCCTCAAGCAAATAAGGCTGAGGCGCTGTGTGCCCAAGAAGAGGGGGCGGCCGTCTCGGCCACGCCGCACCAGCCGAATTTGAGATCAAGAAGCGGATGGCTCTTTGCCATCGACGCTAGTGCTCCATGAGGGGATGGAGTTGCTGGGATCGGCGAGTGTGGTTTTCGGCGACTGCCCAGCGCTACTGGATGTGTATCCGTGCTTGGCGAACCTGCATGTAGTTCCGCAGCAGCGTGGGGGCGTGCTCCGAGTTGGGCCGAAGGGTCTTCTCTGACTCTTAGTTGAAGAGGCGGAGGACGCTTTCGCGATTGGCGTTGGCTTGAACGGAGATGGCGTCTTGGGCGTTGAGAAGGACCCTTTTTTTGTATTCTGCGGCAGTCTCCTTCGCGGTATACGCGTTTGGGATTTTCCCAGTGTGCAATGTGGGAATATCGAGGGATTCTATGGGAGCTTCCGCGAGTTGGAGAATGTTTTTGCGCTCCCTTTGATTTTCGGTCCGTGCGAGGGCGATGTGCTGGGTGAGGGAGGGAATATCTGAAGGTGAGGCGACTAGGCGGGGGCGGTTGATGCGAACGGAGGCCTCGCTCTCGGTGCTTTCGAGGTAGATGGGATCCTCGTCGGTGCCATGGCTGAACAAAGGGAGGTTATTGAATTTCTCGTCAGCGAGAGATTGGAAAACCTGCAAAAATTCGGGATCCGCGCTGGGATCTTGGCCGTCAAGAATCTCTGATTCGTGATGGATGAGTTTTTGAAGTTGCTCTAGGGCGATATCCTGTGTTTGGAGAAAAGAATAGGAATCGCTGAGAGTAGCTTGGAAATTTTGGGCGCGGCGAATCGCTGTGGAGGTCTGCAGCGACATCAACATTTCGGTCGAGTCTTCAAACTCACCGTAATTGCGGGTGGGCTTGAAGGTATGTTGTGGAACGCGACGTTCCTGGGCATTTTTTCCCTGTGCGCCGATCGCGTTGCAGGTCGTTGCCAAATTGGTAGTAATTGTGAATGACATATCCGTTGTCGTTGATTGCAGAGTCCGTTCTGCGTTCGAGTTGGATTCGTTGTGAATCCAACTAGTGAGTATTATCGGCAAATGCCGTTGGCGATTTAGGAAAAAAATGAACCTTTGAGACAGGATTGCAGGATGAGCAGGATTAACGGGAGGCTGGCGAGTGCGTTGGGATTACTTCCGGGATGAGTCTTCGCTGTTTCCTCGCTCCACTAGGAGCAAATAGCGTCTGTTTTGAACCACAAGCATCAGTCGCTCGGAGGCCATCGCCTATTCCATCCCCTCGGTTCTCGATTTTTGAGTTTGTGGGCTGAGGGGGCCCGCACAAGCAGCGCCGCCGATTCTTCGTCGCGTTCAACCCGAAAACGGATTTTTAGACAGGATGGCAGATTCGAAGCGCAGCGAAGAACACCCGCGCGATAGCGCACTGATCTAGGGAGAGACAAATGTGTAGCCCAAGGTGGGCAACCGAAGCGCAGCGAAGAAAGACTGCCAAAGGCAGCCCAAAGGGAGAGCGTAGTGAATCAATTAAAAGGATTCACAGGAATTCCTTAAGGGTTTCTGATGTTGCACAAAACGTTGGATCCTTATGAAATTGCAAACAACTCATTCTCCGTGCTCTTTGACTCGCTCGCTCCCACTCGACTCGCCCTATGGGTCAACCTAGGATTGGCCTTCCTCAAAGGCTCCCAGCCTTCTCGGTGGTGTCCTTTAACTCACTACGCTCACTCCCTCGGAGTTGCCTTCGGCAATCTATCTCCCTTTGGTCGGTTGTGGTTAAATCTGCTGAATTCGGGTTCAATGACATGACGCAAAAAAAGCCTCCCCCGCATGGCCTCTCCAAAATAGTGCTTCTTGTGCAAGATCTCATCGAATGCCAATGGCTATTAGGTTTTAAATTTTAGCGCGCCCTTTTCAGTTATGGTGGCGTCTCTATGAGTGCCGAACCCTTGCCCATCGGGGGGCGCGAACCCCCGCTTCACCCTGAGTCAAAAAGCATTCAGCATTTGGTATAAATCGGCTTTTTGTGTGTCCTAAAATCGCTGTGTTCGAAATCAACGGCTTATCTTTTCACTCCTCCCTCTGCCAGAACCAGGAGGCCCGCTGGATGGGTTTCGGGCTTGGGATCTATCCGGCGTAAGTCTAGAATTTAATCGCGATAGCCCGCGCGAAGCGTTCGCGAAATTTCTCCCAAGAATACTCCGCCACAACGGTCTCACGTCCCGATTTTCCCATGCTGGCACATTGGGTATGGTTTTGGTGCAGGAAGCGTAAGTTTTCAGCGACCGAAGCCGTGTTTTCTCTCGAAACCAGAAAGCCGTTAATGCCATCACGCATGGGAAAGCCGCAGTCAATTGTGGCAATGGTGGCAAGACCGCAGGCGGCTCCTTCCAGAAGAGACTTGGCCATTCCCTCTCTGCGCGAAAGCAAGATCTGCGCGTCGCATGTGTTGAAGAGGTCGGGGAGGTCGCGCTGAAACCCCATCCAACGGATGTTGCGGTTGGAGTTTTGCGAAACGAGATCCTCGACGTTTTGATCAATGTCGCCAACGACCAAAAGTTCGGCAGAAGGTAAGTTTGCCAAATTCCAAGCTTCGACGACTTGGCGGATTCCCTTGCGCTCGCACGCGCGTCCGCAAAAAACGAGGCGGAAAACCGAATCCTTCTTTGCTGGGGAGGGTGAAAACCGCTCGGTGTCAACGCCACGGCCGATGACCTTCAGTTTTTCCTGATCCGCCACGTGCGAAAGGAAGGTCGATTTGGAATTCTCCGAAGGCAGCAAAATCACATTGGCGAGGCGGTACTCCTCATCCATTTCCGCTCTCGAAAGGGCAGGCCAGCGCGGAGGTGGCGAACCTGTCGCGGCGGCATGACTCCAGTGCATGGCATCATGGTTTAAATAACAGGGTATACCGATTCGAGAACCGATACGAAGAGCGGAGAGGGCTCTGTCGCGCCAGCTGATGATTTTTTCATATCCGCCAGATCTTATTAGGCGCGCTCCCATCGCCATGAATACGCGTTTTTGTGCGGGATAATAAATGGAACGCGGCAGCCACGAGAGTGCGTTGGCAATCGTCCAGCGGCGTCCGCGGAAGGTAATTCCATCCCAATGAGGATCGCCGCGGCTTACCAGATCGACTTGAAAACCGTTTTCAACAAGGGCACGCAATTGCTGTCGCACGACATGATCAATTCCGTGGTGAGTGAGTTTGCCTTCGTAAATGTAAAGAACCTTGGGCGGCATTTCGTGGCCTGAAGTCATTTCAAAAAGCCCATATTAACATGGCGGAAACACGTTTTGTGATGGCTCGATGTGGTTGCGCTATTGAAAAACTACGCCAAATAATCCCATCAATCTTCGTTCCGTGTCAAACCTATCCCCGCTTTCCCAGCACCCGATTGAAAGATTGTCAGTCATCTTTTCAAAGGCGATGCTGGCACGCGCTTCCGAATGAGTAATGACATTTCGCAGACCATAAAACCAATTTGCGGGTCGGGCCTTAAATCCCACCCGGTCCTTTTGTCCTACTGCGCGACATTTCTCAAACCGGAGATGTTGCATGTTTATCGGCAGGTGACCGGCATTTCTAACTTTCGGAACATAGTGGCCACTCGCCATAGTGAAAATGCCACGCGTTTTCCCTACCGCGATTTGGTGGAGTTGAAAAAAAGCCCATGGAGAGCCATTCATCGCTTATGGCATCGTTGGCGCGGCGAGCGGGTTCCTGTTTCTCGTTCCGAAGCAAACCAATTGGATCGCATATGCCGGAGTGAAGATGTCTCTCTGATACACATCTATTTTGGGACCGAGGCGGCCCGCCTTTTGGGGTGGATGGCTCGAGTCAAGACGCCTGTGATCGTTTCATTTCATGGCGCTGATGTCTCCTCATCATTGACCGATGCGGAATTTGCGGAGATATGCCGATACGCCAAATTGATTTTGCATCGCAGTGATTCTTTACGACAGGTTCTACTAAAAAGGGCTGCGCCTGAGGGAAAATTGCGGTCGAACCCCACGGGTGTTCCGATCCCTCCACTCGAACCGCTTTCAGAGGGATTTTTTTCAGGGCCACTGCGAATACTGCAAGCCTGTCGCTTCATTTCCAAGAAGGGTCTGGATGTGACATTGCGCGCGGTGAAGTTGTTGAAGGAGTCGGGGTATCAGGTCGAGTTGACACTCGCGGGGGATGGTCCGGAGCGGGAGGCTCTTCAAGCCGTGGCTAGGCTAGAGGGGATCGAGTCCTGCGTTCGCTGGACAGGGTTCTTGGACTCTGAATCTCTCGCGCGGGAATATGCGCGTCATGGGATTTTTGTTCACCCTAGCCGCGAGACAAGTAGTGGAGATCGCGAGGGCATTCCCAATTCCCTGATTGAGGCGATGGCCGCCGGTCGAGTGGTTGTGGGAACGCGCCACAGCGGAATCCCTGAAGTTGTCACCGATGGTTTTAATGGCCGATTGATTGATCGGGCCGACCCCGAGGACTTGGCTCAAGTCCTTCGCGAGATTGCTTCGCGACCCTCGGATGCCATTTCGATGGCTTCAGAGGCGCGCAGGACTGTGGTGGATAAATTTTCCTCGGCGGCCTGCGTTCGGCAACTCGAGGCCTGCTATAATGAGGCTCTGAAACAATGAAAAAGGTTTACCGATACCGGCAGATGCAGGAAAATCCGTGCGTAAATCATGAAGTCGCTGCCTATTTGCATTTTTAATAATGATTAAGTCCCTTGATGGTCTTCAGCGCATGAAAAAGAGAGCGGCGCCTGCCTGTGCGTTCACGAATCATCTTCTCGAAAAACGGGGCGCTTGGATATTGTTCCTCTTAGCTCTCGTTTATTACGGCGCGTATTATAGCGTGGGGCTGTCGCTGACTGGTGAAGCGGGCAGCAATATTCTAATCGCTACCCGCATGATCGAAGGATGGCGTCCCATCAAAGACATGTTCGTGGGATACAATGTGCTGTGGTTTTATCCCCTAGTTTGGATTTTTAAAATCACGGGCCCGAGTTTGATAGCGGCAAAGATTTTTTTCATCGGCTTGTCCACCATCACTGGGTTGCTGGGATTTTTGCTTGTTCGGCGGGCCACTGATTCCGCCATCCTGGCTTTCGTGGCTGCCGGGTTGATGATCCTTATGCCTGGGGCGATTTACCGAAACTACATGGGATTCATTGGAACGCTGGCAGCATTCGCGTTGGTTCGGGGGTATGTGCTTAGAGAAAAAAACAATCGTCTTCAGTGCTTGTGGATGGGCTTGGTGGGTTTGGCGGTTGGGATTTGTTTCTTGATCCGCATCGAGCCGTCTTTGTTGATCAGCGTTGTTTGGATTGGCCTCGCTTTACTTTATCCTTTCGGGGTTCGCGGGGAGTTTCTCGCTCGCGTGAGGGTTTCTGCGATGGGGACTGTGCTGGGTCTTGTTGCCCTTGTTGCTGTTCACGCGCCATTCGTTATCCATGCCGCGAGCCAAGGTTATTCAACGGAATTCTTAAGCCAGTACACGCAGTTTATCGGGCTTTTTCGTTGGGAATTAGGGCAGGAAATCAAAAAAATGGGAGAACCTGCCGAGGATCCCAAAACAAAGAATGCAGACCAAAAATCCGGTGTCAGTGCAGATCCGAATACCACCGTCCAACCTGCACCAGAAGGCCCCAATGCCTCTGCGGAGTCTCAATCCGAATCGGTTCGCCGAGATGGGCGTAGTGGCCGGCCGCCCATTGAGGGAGTGCTTCGATGGAAGGGGGCTTCTTTTTTGGATGTGGCGATTTATTTTCCAGTGCTGGCGGCGGGTGTGATCGCGCTTGCTGGCGCTTTGCTTTTTGCAATCGGTCTCGGAACAAGTCATCCAGCATGGCGTCTTAGCGGACTTCTTTTGCTCACAACGACGGGTTGCGCGCTTGCTCTTTTTCCGCAGTATTTCTTTTTTCGTCCAGATAGCGTCCACCTCGCGGAATTTATGGTTCCATTTTATCCCGCATTGGCTTGCGCCGCTTTTGTTGGAATTGCGACTGCTAGGCAAACGGCTTCAGTGTTTTTACGCTCCATTGGGTTTCTGTTGATCGCCGTTTCGGTCGCACAGGTGATTATTGCTTTCAATGCGCTCTATGGCCGCGAGGGTTCGGGCAGTATTCGATCCGCACGTGGAAGGACGGCGGAATTTCATGCGCCAGGCGGCATTCATTCGCGTGTGCGGCCTTCGGAATTGAAGGATTGGGAGGAGTTGCGGAACGTCTTGCTCGCGCACTCCCTTCCAGGTGAATATCTGGTTACCTATCCTTACGTTCCCATCTTGAACGTCATGGCTGGGCGACCTTCCTACCAATTCAAGCTCTATGTCGACAATGCGACTGAGTCGTCCCATTTTCCCGCCATGGCCATCGCCGAGTTGGAGAAAAACAAGCCCAGTATTGTTGTGATCAATAACCGGGACATCAATAAAACCGAAGCGTCACGTTTTAAGAATTGGGCCGCGCCATTTTATCAGAAGGTATCCACCAACTATGTTTTGGCCGGAACGTATTTTGGAAAGATTGAAGTCTTTGTTCGTCCGGACAGGATCGCGGATCCCGTGAAGTAGATGGCGGTGAGGGAGGGATTCGAACCCTCGGTAGCCTTTTGGACTACGGCGCTTTAGCAAAGCGCTGCTTTCGACCACTCAGCCACCTCACCTTGGTCTGGTTCTATCTTTACGCTAGATTTGGTCATCAGGTCAAATCCCATCATGGGTTCAAGATGAGATTTTCGTTGGTGGTCGGCCTGCATAGGCTTGCTTGGAGTCGGTAGCTCCATAACATTTGCACATGATTTCGATCCGGGAGGATTTTGGGGCCGGTGGCCCATCCGTTTTTCAGAAGGAGATAGAGGAGATGTTTTCCGAGACAGGGAAGCTCTCTGGTGCCGCGAGTTTTGAATACCGTCCGGAACAACAGCAAATGGCGGGGGCGGTGGCTGCGACCCTGGAGCAGTGCGGGCATCTGGTGGTGGAGGCGGGAACGGGTGTTGGAAAATCCTTGGCCTATTTGCTGCCGGCCGCACTCCATGCGATTCGCACGAAGCGCAAAGCCGTGATCTGCACCCACACGATCGCGCTACAGGAGCAGTTGATGTATAAAGACATTCCGCTCGTTCAAAAACTGGTTCCCGATGAGTTTGAAGCGGTGTTGCTGAAAGGGCGGCAAAATTACCTTTGCACCACGCGACTGGCCCGTGCTCTAGGCCAAGCGAAGGAACTTTTTACACCGACCCAGCATCCCGAGTTGGAGCGCATCCGAGAGTGGAGTTTAAAAACAAAGGACGGTTCGC
>CAYRTN010000076.1:0-5692 GCA_964427235.1 uncultured Chthoniobacter sp.
ACCAAGCCGAGCCATTCGGAGTGCGTTCCTCGGTGAGATAAATTTCCGGCCAATCGAAAAACGTCCAAGATGTCGCGGCAGCGGTAGTGAGATACTCCGCCAGAGCCGTAGCCTGGGAATCCATGAGCGTCTGCGCCGGATCAATCCCCATGCGGGAGATCACCCCATCGCGAATCGATTTGTAGGAAGTCGTCCTCATTGTTGGGGGGATTGCTGCTGCAAGGCGGGCATGGTTCCCATGCGGCCGATTTGGGCATTCTGTTGTTGCTGGAGTTGGAACTGGAGCGCCTTCATGCGGGCGTCGATCATGCCCCTGAAGATTTCATCTTGCCCGTAGCGTTGTTGCACCGCAGGGTTGGCTTGGATGATGCCTTGGAGCACTTGGGCGCGGAGTTGGTGATTCACCCCTTCGCCTGGGAGTTCCGGCTCCGTGCCTGCCGCGATCTTCGTAAAGGCGAGTTGTTCCTCGTTTGCCTCCATCGCCGCAGCGGGGCCAGGGTCGCGCACCAGCATTTGTGCCAGCACCGGATCCACGGCACCCATAATGAATTTCACAAGGCCCGCGCGGTCGATCACGCCCGCCGTATCCAGCGGCACGACCGCCTTAGAGATGTAGTCGAGCTTCACGCCAAGCGCCTCGGCATCGAGATTCTTCGCATCGAAATCAATAGTGAGATCAAACTTCCCTTGGATGTCTTCACGCGCGGCGCTGAAAGGCAACGCCTGCCCACCCGAGATACGAAGTATCTCCACCGGCTGCATGTATTGCTGCATGAGCTGGTAGGTCTGAGTCACGATAGCTTTGTAGTCACGCAGCCAGCGGTCAACGGTGTGCTGTTGCACAAGGGACACATAGTTTGGGTCCACCCCTTCGCCATTCAGCCCAAAGTATTCATTCACATCGCGGCGCACAGCCCGCTCGATCTCGATGGTGCCTTGGTCAAACGGCGGCGGCTGCATCCATCCAAACTCATTCGGCCTACGCTCCGGTATCTGGACGGCAGGCCCGAGCACGATGTCCAGCTTGCCACGGTTCGCCGGTACACGCATAGGCGGGAGGATGGCAATGCCAGCGCGGTCGCTGCGGTAGTCGCGCTGCGTCTTGATCTCCGCCTGCATGGTCGAAACGATTTCGGGAATGCTTCGGCTCTCCAGCAAGCACCGGCTCACCCGCTCGCGCGGAAGCTCAATGAAAGGGTATTCCCCATGTGTGTAGGGAGAGAGTTCTTCCTTCGCGCACTTCTCCACATTCGGGTGCATGATCCGGCACATCACCTTCGTCGCGCCCGTCTTCTCGTCGATCTCCTTCGAGTAAACGTGCCAGATCTCGATGAGGTCGCGGTAGTCTTGCCAGAGGATGTTATCTCGGCGGTTGTTATTCTGTTGCGAGTAGATCGGCCAGAGGCTCGCGCCCTTGTGCTTCTCACACTCTTCGTAAAATTCGTAAGGGTAGCCCTCCGTCGTCACCCTCTCCTCCAGCTCCTCGCAGGAGATCATTTCGCGGCGAGCGATCCACGGGGCGCGTTGGAGGTCATACGTCGCCGTTGGGAAGATCACATCATTGAATGGCTCCAGCGCCGTCCACTCCGGCTTGCTTTCAAAAATATATGGCACCGGCACTTCCACCGTCCCGCCCTCGCGGAGCTTGCGGATATTTGCCGACGTGCCAGCGCCCTCGTAGATGCCATTGATGATCTCAGCCGCCACTTCCTCTTGCAGAGGATCGAGTATCGCCCCGATCAAAGCCGTGAGCGCGGGATCCTGCGTCTCCGCCGCCGAAGCCATCAGCTCCTCCAGCGTGAACGTTTTGATCTCCGTGCGGGTAGTCGTGCGCCAGAAGACCCCCATCACAGCAAGGCCGTAGGTATTTCGTATGTTGAGTGCCAGCTCAAGCTCGCGGCGGAGGTCATCTGCGCAATGGGTAAAAAGCATCCACTTCAGCACCGACTCCGCCGCCGTGCGGGACAGCGCATCGCTGCTCTCCACGGGTAGCATCTGGAGGCGGGAAGCAAAAGTGGCGGTGAGGCAGAGCTGCGCATCTCGATTGCAGATAAGGTCCGCAAGCCGGATACGGCAGTCTGCGCCACCTTCCCAGGGGAAGACTTTGCGACCGTAGTTATTCGCCCACTTCTTGCCGTCCGAGGATTGACCATCCCAGAGCGACATGCGGGTATCGTAGTTCTTAGCACGGAGGCTGGAAAACCAAGACCCATCGGTCGCCGCCTGCGTTAGCTGGCCGACCCAGTATTTGGAATCTCGGATCTCCTCGTCGTCATCGTCGCGCGTGTCGTGCATTATTAAAAAAGGGGGAAAGGAAAGTTAAGCCGTCTTGAGAAGACCAGGCATGAGGAACATAGATTTTCCCGTGCCGCCGCACTTCACGACGCACTCGGGGAAATTGCGCTTGAACCAGCGAATGAAATCGCTGTCGCGCCAGCATCCAGGCACCTTCCAATTCCAGAAGTGATATATCTGCGGATCCACGGAGAGAACCATCTCCCCGATTCCATTCACCGATTTGAAATTCTCCGAGGCATTCTGCTTCGCGATCTCGCGCTGGCGATCCATGGCGGATTCCGCCTTAGCATTCCAGTTTTCAAATATCGCCGCCTTCGCCGCATCCGCCGTCTCACTGGGGATTTCGTCGAGTATTTCCGAGATGGGATCCATAGATTTTAAAATAAAAGGGGGTAGCCCTATTTCCGGCGGCCTCCATTGCGGAGGCCACCGGCGGGCCACTGGGGGGACGGGGAATTAAGTCGTCGCTGCGAACTTGCCGAGCACCGATGGGTTGCTCACTGCCACGCCGAAGATGGCGTCGCAGAATCCACGGCGTCCACCGCCACGGTCTTCGAGTTCTTCCATACGAGGCTTGCGGTTGAACCCGATCGAGACCAGATCCATATCGAGCACATAGCCACGGGCAGCGGAGACCGCTGCGGCCGCACCATTCGCCAGGTAGGTCGAGACGTGCAGTGAGACCGTACCGAAGTCGGACTCATAGATGTCGATCGTGTTCACGATTTTCTTGCTGTCGAGGTTCGTATTGAACGTGCGCACGCTGGACATCACGTTAGTCGAGCCAGTTTGGGTGCGGATGAAGTTCGTGAACGCACGCTTGAGGCTAGTGCCACAAACGAGGTCGTAGTTGCGACGAGCGCGGCGGACCTTGAAGATGCTCTCCATCACGTCGATCACGTTAGCTTCCGTGAGGGAACCAGTCGCAGTCGCGTTGATCGAAGCCGCTGGGGTGCGGAAGGTAGCAGGAACGGCTGTCGCTGTATCGGCTTGAGCGCCGCTGGCGATCCAGCTTCCGATGCCGCGAGTCTTATACGGCACAGAGCCGGTCGCCACTTGGGAATCGTTGTCGGAACCGAGGATAGCCTCGATGTCGATCTTGAGTTCCACCAGCGCCTTCGCTGCGGATTTATTGAAAGCCTGCTTGCGGCCAACTCCAGCCACGTCGGCGACGTTCTCAACGAGGTCATCGACTTGGAACGAGCGGCGCACTTTTTGGATGCGGCCCGAGAGGAGTTCGCGGTTAGCGTGCTCATCGTCGAAGCTCGTCACATCGTCATTCGCCATCACGCCTGCGGTCTGCGGGTCGTTGTATTTATCGGCGGGCCAAGAGAACAAAACATTCGTTGGTTCCTTGGATTTTTTGCACATCGAGAAAAGGGGTGTATCGCCTGGCTCGATGAGGACCATTGCGTCGGAGAGGTCTTCTTTCTGACCTTTGATTGTGAGTATGCTTGTAGCTGCCATAATGTTATTGGGGGGTTAGTTCTGGGGTTTGATTGGGTGTTGTTTTAATCGAAGATGCTGGACATGAATTGTTCAGCCGCCTCGCGGTTTCCGGATTTCTTCAAGGCATCCAGCGCGTCGGGTTTAGATTTCGTTTTCGGAGCAGAGTTCGGGGAGATCACCTTCGGGGCCAACGTCGGCTTGGCGGTAGCTGTTGCGGGACTGACCTTGGCACCAGCGGCCTTCTTTTGAAGGGCCTCGTATTGAGAGAAGCGCATTTGCTGGCCTCGTATCGCATCACCAATGATGAGTTCGATATTCGGCATTCGAGATAGCTCAGGGTAGGTCTTAAAAGTCTCCACCATCATTTGCCGCTGCGGAGTATCTTTAAAAAACTCAGGGTACACTTGCTTCGCCACATCCAAGTAGCCCGCCCTTTCCGCTAGATATTTCCGGCGCATAGGCTCGCTCTTGATGATGCTCTTAGCCAAGCGTAGGCGCTCTTGGAGTTCCGCTTTCGTGAACTTCCTCGTCGTGCCATCGCCCATCGGTAGCTCCACCTCGCCGCCCTCATAGTCCGCACGCGCGATCAGCTCCGGCACATCGTCAATGATGACGTTGGCACTCGCCAGTCTTGCATCCAGATCCTCCGCCGTAGTGACATTGCTCAACGGGTCGCTCGCGCTTTGCAGCACGATCGGTTGCGCCTTCGTCACCGCATCGCGGGCCTCAGCGAGTTCCGACTCCAGGGACGCAGCGCGTTCCTCAGCCGTCTTCGCTCGGGCAGTGAGTTTATCCACACGGCGATTGAGTTTTTTAACCGTGCGGTCCTCCGCCTCCGGCTCATCCTCATCCGCCTCAGGATCCTCAGACTCCTCATCGGCGTCTTCGGTAGGCTCCTCCTCGATCTCTTCGGTGTTTGTATTGTCTGCTCCATCTGCGACCGCCTCCTCTGGCACCTCCGCTTCCGATTGCTCGGTCACTTCGCCGGTGTCGGGAATCTGCTCGTCCGAGGTCGGGATATTTACCCCTAGTTCATCAAGCACGTCGCCGATGCTAAATCCTGCTGTATTGTCTTCCATGGAATTTTAAAACGTCTCCAAGTAACTGCTCCAGAACTGAGTTTTTATGCGGCTCCGCAACCATTGCGAAGTCGCCACAGGCAGTTCAGCCCCCGTGTGTGAACGTGATATGCGGGAGCTTTTTCAAAGCCGCAATAGGGTATTGGCAAAACGGGACCAAACCGGACGAAACGGGACGAAACGGGACGATAAAACTTTACGCTTGAAGGGAAGTTTCCATCGCCTCCGCACGCATACGCTCCATCTCCTCACGCAGTAGCGACAAAGCCTCAAGCTGCCCCGCCGCATGAGCAATGAAGCCATGTTGCTGCGCCGTCTGGAAATTGCGCACAAGGTAGTTTGCATCCGCGAGATGGTCATCCACCTTCGCCAGCACCGCGCGATACCAAGGCTCATCCGGCCCCACGCACCACACCGCAGGATCAATATCAGCGGCCATCAGAAAGGAATATCCGGCCCCTCCATATCGTTCGGATTCGTGGCAGCAGGAGTCGCAGCAGCCGCCACACCCTCCTTCGCCTTGTAGTAGAGACGAAAATATTTTTCCCCATTTTCTTTGCTTTCGTTAATGAACGCGCTCACCCAATACGCCTTCCCCTCAATGATAGCCGAGCCCGTGTAGGGCGGTTGCTTCTCGGTCTCCTTGCGTTTATTGCGCGAGAGAGAGCCCACGTTATCTGTGTGTTTCATATTTTATCGAAGTCAGGAATGAGATACCAAGCCCGCGCCCCGCTCTTACGCAGCGCCCGCACCAGTCCCGCTTCCACAAGTTTCGTGAGTTGCTTCGTGGAAACGCCAAGGCGCTCCATCACATCACGGCGGCGAAGTAGTTTCATACTGCCCCCAAGTATGCGGGAGGCTGTCAA
>CAYRTN010000076.1:5792-7426 GCA_964427235.1 uncultured Chthoniobacter sp.
GCGATATAGCGGAGAATGTCGATCCAATCCTTCGTCGCTCCCTTTTTCCCATCCGCCCCCGTCCACGTCTTGAGCGCATAAATGAGATTCTTGCACCGCTCGCTAATGAACAACCGAGGGCAATTCATCGCATCCACCGGCTTCTCCTCATCATAGGAGAGCCAATCGTTGATCACCGTCACCCCCTCCACAATCGCCTGCCCGCTCGTCGCGCGGAAATCCATGTCGATCCGCTCGCTGCATTGCTCTATCAGCGTCCGCACCCCTTCATGCGTCATCGTCGGTGTATTCCCATACCGGCTATCCATCCACCGCTCCGCCGCCGTGACCCCATCCACCTTTTCCGCCGCCTCGATGATGCGCTTGTAGTCATCGAATCCGAATCCCGCGCACGCCTTCTGCGCTGGCCCAGGGCGACCATCTTGCAGCTTCCCATCCGGATCCGCCCACGCGCCCGCATAGCCCACGCCCTCGATGTAGTCGATCTGGTCCGGCCACTCCCGATACACCCACGCCCTGCCATCCGGCGAGAATCTCACCCACAGCATCGCCCAAGTCTTCCCCTCACCAGGATCGACAAAATGAAACACCGTCCCCCCGCTCGGCACCTTGTCCTGCGGCACCACATGCACCGTATCGCGGAACTTCGGAAACATCGAGAGCCGATGCTTCGTCGGCACCCCGTAGGCCCGCATGAGTACACGCTCGCGGTTGCTCCCCTTCAACTCCATCGCCATCGCCTCGGGGTTGCCGTAGGGATTATCCGCCGTGTGGAAATACACCACCCGCGCCTTCTCGCGCGTGCATTGCTGCACCCTCGGCACCATCTCATAGCCCACCAACTCCCCATGCTTATGTCGCGGTAAGAGCGGAGCCTCGCACTCCTCCAGCGTCCGCGCCCCATCCAGATACTCCTTCACCGTCGTCGTGTATCCCTCGATAGGGGTGAACCCGATACCCAGCTCGCCATCTCGCGTCAGCAAGCGGAACCTCAACGCCTCCAACCAATCCGGCGTCACCAGCTCATCCGCCCACACAAAATCCAACTCCGAGCCCTCAATGCTCGTCACATCCATCGAGTAAAATTTAAACCAGCACTGCGAGCCATTCGGCAGCACAAATGAGTTCTCGGTGAAGCCCCCCTTCTGCGAGTAGGTGATATTTGCCACGCTCCCCTTCTTGAGTTTGCCCGAGGCCATAGGCCGCCACTCCGTCGGGAGGTATTCCCAAAGGTAGGGTTGCTGACTCTGGATCGACGCCGCCTCCGTAGATTGCAGGCACCACACCTTCGCCCCAGGCTTATTTACCAAATGCTGCATCGCCCGCCGCGCATAATAGCGCGACTTCCCCGAGCGGTTGCCGCCCAGGATAAGAAGCTCCGTCACGCCCCGAGGGAACTGCTTCCTCAGATCCGTGAATGCCGCATCCGCCCGACCCCACGCCGGATTCTCCCATCCATAGCGCCACGGATCCTCCACCATCCGCGCGATTTTTTCCTCCCGCTCACGGTGAATCGCAAGGAGCTGCGCCTCCGTCGCCACAAGACGCCGCCCCTGCGACACCACCACAAATGTCCCATCCGCCCGCCGCCCCTCCACCACGATCTCCGGTATCACCGGATTAGAAGTCTGCGG
>CAYRTN010000077.1:0-7386 GCA_964427235.1 uncultured Chthoniobacter sp.
CCAGTCAGTCGTGGTGAACTCACCAAAAAAGTGTGGGACTACATCAAGAAAAACGGGCTTCAAGATAAGACAAAAAAGACTCTCATCAACGCTGACGCGGCTCTCAAGGCTGTTTTCGGTGGTAAGGGCCAAGTGACCATGTTCGAGATGACCAAGCACATCTCAGGGCACATCGTTAAGTAAACGATTCGCCTATTTCGGCTTTAATGCCCCGCCCGCTTCATCGCGGGCGGGGTTTTTTTTCGAAAAATGGGCCTCAAGCGATTTGGCGCCTCTCACATCCGAGACAAGTGATGAAAAGTCCGGCCGCGATATGGGCCAGCAGGATCCAGACGCAAAGAGAGAGTGAGGAGAGCGGGCTTTGGACTACCGTTTGGACGATGTCGTAGTAGCGTTCCGCTTTGAGTGTTTGCAGGATGCCCGACCAACTCCAGTAGGCCGAAACAAAGGGACGTACGAGGGTGCCGAGTAGTTCCGGCAGTGCAAGAACAGCACCGGAGAGAGGCAACTGGAAGCCGACGAGATAAATGGAAACAAGCGAAGCTTGCTCAGGCGACCGCATGAGACTCGATACTGCTAGGCAGATTGAGGACATCGCCGCATTCACCAAGACGAGAAGAAAAAGCTGCGCCTCAAAATTCCCTGGAAAGCCACACACTTGGTGAACAAAAAATCCCATCCACAAGGATTGGGCGAGAATCATGAACCCGAGGAAGGCTGTCTTGCTGGCGACGTAGGAAAGGGTGTTCAGTCCCGAGAGTTTCTCCTTCTCAAAAATGAGGCGCTCGGCGGCAATTTCTCGCCCAGAGTTGTTTGCGCCCATGAGGGTGAGAAGAATGACTTGGAACATGACGATGCCTGAGACGAGGCTGCCGACCTTGCTGGATTGGATTAAGAAATCCCGAGCCTCGTTGAGTTGCTGAAGCAGGTTCAGATCAAGTCCCATGCTGAGGTTTTTGACAGCGGGGAGGCCGTTCCAGGCAAAAATAGCCACGAGCAGAGGGAACCCAAAAATGAGACCAACCTGAAGAAGGAGCTGCTGTCGGCTGCGTGAGAAGACCAGCAGACGGCGCGAGAGGAGCGTCAAAAACTGGCTTAGCGGTCCGGGCAGGGAAGAGGTTTTCTCATCGGATTCCTCTTCGCTTTCCGTTGTGCTAGCTAGTTTTTCAGGGGCCTTTTTTCTCGATCTCTTAGGCTTAGCCGCTTCCTTAAGTGCGTCGCTGTGTTTGATCCAAGAAGCTCCCCATTCTTCGGGGGTGCGAAGCTCGAGGCGTGCATAGACCTCATTGGGATGAGTCACGCCGAAGTAATGGGCTAGGAACTTGGCCGGACCGTGGTAGGTCACGATGCCTTGGAAGAGGACGAGGATGGAGTCGTAGAGGTCGATGTGCTCGAGGCTGTGCGTGACCGAGAGAATGAGCCGGTTTTCCTTGCGAGAGAGACCATGGAGCAGGCGAACAATGTCGTCCTCCGAGCTCGGGTCGAGGCCGCTGGTCACCTCATCACAGAGGAGGATATCGGGTTTGCTGGTGAGTTCCATTGCCAGCGCGAGGCGGCGGCGCTGACCGCCGGAGAGGATCTTCACGCTGTGTGATTCTAGGTCCAACATATCGACCTCGGTCAAAATCTCATCGACGGCTGCGGTGAAGTCTGGGCATTCACTTCGGCGAACGCGCAAGCGGAGGGCGTAGGTGACACATTCCCTTACGGTGAGTTCCTCATGTGCGATGCTGAATTGGGGTACATAGGCGATCTCGCCGGGAGAGAAGTCATCCTCTTCGAGGTTGCGGTTTTTCCAAAACACCTCGCCCTCCTCTTCGCCGGGGGCGATGCCTGCGATGAGTTTCAGAAGGGTCGTCTTGCCGCATCCCGAGGGGCCGATGATCGCTCCGAAGTGGGCGAGGGGATACTCCGCGCTCACTTCAAAGAGAAGCGGGCGCTCGTTGTCACTGACTTGGAGCGAGACGTTTTTGATTTCAAGCATGGAGGGGTGGTTTTTTAAAGTGCGGGACCAACGAGTTTTTTCAGCCTCAGCATGCCGCGGCGGATTCGGGCTTTGACTGTTCCAATCGGAGATCGGATGCGCTCGGAGATTTCCTGTTGAGTCATTCCGCCGAAGTAAGACATTTCGATTACCTGACGTTGCTCTTTGTTGAGCTTGATGACGGCTGAGCGGATGATCTGAGATTGCTCTGTGGTCTCAATGGCATCTGCAGGCACGTGCTTGGTGGAAAGGGGGGCTTGGGCGACTTCATTTTCGACCTCGTCATGGAGGCGCATGCGGCGCTGGATCGAGCGCAGGCGATCGATGGCCTTGTTGCGGGTCATGGTGATCGCCCATGTGAGCGGTTTCCCGCGTGCGGAGTCAAACATGGGAGACTTTTCCCAAATCATAAACATCACGTCCTGCATCACATCCTCTGCATCTGTCTGGTTGTTCAGCACCCGAAAGGCGGTGGAGTAGATGAGAGCGTCGTAGCGATGGTAAAACTTTTCAAAGCTGGCGCGGTCGCCGGTGCCGATCTTTTTGATCAGCTCAATATCCTCTGCAACCTGTTCCTCGCTTTGCACAATGGAATGCTAGTGGGGGAACCCGTGAATGGCAAATCTTCCCAGAAACGAATGCGAAGCTATTTGTGGGTTCAGGATGTAGTCGGGATGAGGGAGCGAGAATTAATCGCCCTTGGGTGATTTCAGCTCGAGGTCTTTGACGCGGTTGTAGAGTTTGCGGATATTTTTCAACAACGCGTAGTTCTCTTTATATTCGCGGATTGGCTGGGCTGGAGCACCAAACATGATTGTGTTTGGCGGGACGTTCTTAGCCAATCCCGACATCGCGCCGATCATGACTTGATCGCCGATTTCGATATGACCACTGAGGCCGACTTTGCCGGCGAGCGTCACATAGTTGCCGAGTCGGGTGCTGCCCGAGATGCCGACTTGAGCACAGAGGATGCAATGGCGACCGACGGTTACATTGTGGCCAATCTGAACCAAATTATCGATTTTCGTGCCTTCTTGGATCCAAGTCCGTCCGAAACGGGCGCGATCGACGGTCGAATTCGCGCCGATCTCGACGTCATCATCGATTTGGACGATCCCAGTTTGGGGGATTTTTTTATGACGCCCCTCGCTGAATTCGTAGCCGAATCCCTCGGCGCCAATCACGACGCCGTTGTGAAGAGTCACGCGGTTGCCAATGGTGCAACGCTCGCGCACGGAGACGTGGGAGTACAGATGGCAGTCGTCGCCGAGTGTAGTTTCCTCGCCGATGAAGCTACCGGCCTCGACGATGCATCCGGCACCGAGTCGGGCGTTCTTTTGAATGACAACGTGGGCGCCGATCGAGCACCCCTCCCCGAGGGTTGCATCCGAGGCTATCACGGCGCTGGGGTGAATCCCAGGCGCATGAACGATCGGTGCACGTGCGAAGAGGGGGAGGATCGCGGCGAAGGCCTCGGCTGGATCCTCCACGGCCAGACAGACGGATCCGATTTCCTCGTTGAATGTGGTCGGCACAAGCACTGCGGAAGCGCGGCACTTGCGGAGCGCTGTGAGATACTTCGGGTTGCCGTAGAAAGAAAGTTCGCCGGTGTTGGCATCCGCGAGGGATGCCAATCCGGTGATTTCAATATCCTGCGATTCTGGTGCGAGCTTGGCGTTGATCCGCTCGGCTAGCTCACGGAGTCGCATTATTTCTTAGCTGGTTCGGCGGGTTTTGCTGCGCCTTTGTTCAACGTGTCGATGATATCCTTGCTGAAGTCCATGGATTCCTTGGAATAGACGATCACGGGGATCTGCCCGATGCTCATGCCGGATTTATCGAGGACGAGGTCGTATTGCGCTTCTTTGACCTTCACGGTGACGACTTTCATGATGTCATCAACGATGTCCTTGCGCATGCGCATGAATTGCTCTTGGAGTTGGCGCTCGCGTGTGCCACGGAACTCGGCGATTTCACGATCCAGATTGCGGGCCTCTGCGACTTTCTCGTCACGAGTTTTAGCGGCTTTTTCTTTGGCGTCTTTGCTGAGTTCAGGCTTCTCGATATCGGCGCTGATTTTATTGATATCGTCCATCGACTTTTTGAGCGTCTCAAGACGATCATCGAGTTCTTTTTTGGCGGAGGCACGGGCTTCGTTCAGCTTCGTCTCGGCATCTTTCGTGCGATAGTACTGCGTGAAGACGTTATTCATATCCAGTGTGCCGACCTTCATTTCCGCTTGCGCGGAGGTGGCAAAACCGAGTGTGAGTGTGGCCAAAATGGCGGTGGAGAGTAGGGATTTTAGCATGGGTTGTATTGGTGGGTTGGTTTGTTGGATGAGCAATTGAGACAACAGCGAGCCTCAGGTGTTCAAGATTTTGAAGTTTTTTCTTAGAATTGGTAACCAATGTTGAATTGGAATTTTCCGGGAGGGCCGTTCCAGCTGTCGTAGATCACAGGGATGCCGTAGTCCACGCGCACGGGGCCGATCGGAAGATCCAAGCGGAGGCCAATGCCGATATCAACATTCGCGCCGGCGGTTCCAAAGTCATAAGTGTCGCTATTCACGAAGCCAGCATCGGTGAAGACGGCGCCACGGACGCGGCTGATGATCGGGAAGGTGAGTTCCATGGTGACGTAGCCGAGCGAGTTACCACCGATCGGGTTGCCGTCAACATCGACAGGTCCGACTTCGCGGAAGTTAAATCCGCGCATATTGTTGGCACCACCGAGGTAGAGGCGGTCGAAGATCGGAACGCCATTACCGTAGCCGTCGTCCTCCGAGGACTTATTGGATCCCCAGCCGTCGGTGAGGGCGAGTTGACCCTTGAGGAGGAAGATCATGTCCCAAGGGAGCGGGAAGTATTTGGCGGCTTCGAGAGAGATTCCGTAATCCTGCACGTCTCCACCCAATGGACCGCCACCGACGAAGCCGGTCAACTCCAGCAACTCGCCCTTGCGGGTGAGGAAGAGGCTGTCGCGTGTATCCCAAATGAGGGAACCGGTGACCGCGCTCTTATTGTAAGTGCCTTCTGAGTCTTGGATGACAGGGCCGTAGTTGCCGTTTCCGCTGAAGTCATCGAATTCATTGTAGCTGGTGCCGATGTCATAGATGCGCACGCGCTCGATGCGATACTCCGCTCGGGCTGCCAGCGCACGCCAGATTTGCTTGCGCATTTGGAGGGCGACGCCGGCGTTTTCCTGAGAGTAAACAGAAGAAAGGAAGTTCGCGTTGCGGTAGTAGCCTTCCACACCCGTGGAGAGCTTGTATCCCATAAACCATGGCTCTGTGAGGGAGATAACGAAGTCGCTGCGCTCTAGGCCGTATTGAGCACGAATGCGGAAACGCTGACCGCCTCCTGTTAAGTTCGGCCAATTTGTCACATCGAAGTTGGTTTGCTGAAGCTCGGCAAACCCGATCAAGCTATCAATCGTGCTGAACCCAACACCGAAGTTAAACGAACCGGTGCGCTTTTCCTCAACGATCAAGTTCAGATCCTTGCGACCGGGAACAATCGTATCGGATGGCTGGGTATCCACGCGGGAGAAGTAGTTTAAATTCTCCAAGCGTTTCTTGCTCACATCGACGAGCGTCGTGTCGAAGACGTCGCCTGGTTTCACGGCGAGTTCTCGGCGGATGACCTTGTCTTTCGTGCGGGTGTTGCCTTGGATGTTGACGAGGTTGACGTAGGATTGAACGCCTTCATCGAGCTTGTAGGTCACCTCGACGGAGCCTGGTCCTGCAGGAAGGACCTGGGGAGTGACGAGCATATCTACATATCCACGGCTGCCATAAAAATCACGCAGCGCTTTGAGATCGTCGCTCATGCCTTTGGGTGTGAAGAGTTGACCGCCCAGCATTTTCATTTGGCTCAAAACTTCCCCTTGAGGGACGATATTAACACCGGAGAGCGCGATTTTGTTGACGCGATATTGGGTGCCTTCTTTGATGGTGAAGATCAGCTCGACGCCATCCTTTTTGAGAGGCTCGGTTTGGGCCTCGGAAATCTCGATGTCAGCGAATCCTCGGTTCTGGTAAACCGTACGAATGGCGACCCTGTCCTCTTCGATTTGGGATGGGACTAGACGCCCGCTCTTCGTGAAGAACGTGAGGATATCCTCAGGCTTTGTCTTCATCGCCGCGCGGAGATCCTTGGCGAGAACGGAGTCATTCCCAACAAAGCTGATCCTTTTAACGATGAGGCGAGGACCTTCCGTGATGGCAAAAACCAACCGAGTGCGGTTTTTTCCAGGGATATCCTGGAGGCGATACTGGACGTCCACTTGGGAGTAGTTGCGATCTTCATACAGAGTGAGGATCTTCTGGCGGCTGGCCTCGATTTTTTCCTCGTCCACCACATCGCCCGGCTTCACTGCAACATCCCGTCGCACGCGTGGAAGAGGGATTTGAACAGCTCCCTCGATGAGGATTTCTTCTAGAACTGGACGGCCTTGGAGGAGGACGGTGACCTTCACTCCATCGCCCAGAGGTTCCGCAAAAATACGCACATTTGAGACGCCGCCAGTCGTGTAGAGGGCTCTGACATCCTGCTCCGCGCTGCGTTCACTGTAGGGTTGGCCGACCTTAGTGGCGAGGTTGGCAAGAACGCGTTCTTTCGTGATACTTGGAGCGCCGACCGTTTCGACCACGATGTCTTTCACTATCGGTCCAGCGGTATCCGTCGGAGCTTGCGCGATGCCGCTCACAAGGGAGGCGATCAAAAGCAAAGCAAAGAGGGACGATATTTTGGAGTAAGCAGATCGAGAAATAATCATGATTTTAGGCGGCAATGCTCGCATCGGCATCGCAGGGGGATCGAAATATCGGATGGCTCGTGTTAGGTCAAGGCCCCATTGCGTGTTTATGACGCGTCCCGCACTTGCTTTCCCCAAGGGGCTAGGTATTCTCACCAACCCTTATTTATTTTATATGAGCAAAAGTATTTTGGATCCCGCACGTATTGCCGACATCGAATTCAGTAACGATGAGATCGCCCGCTACTCCCGCCACCTCATCATGCCGGAGGTGACTCTTGAGGGTCAGAAGCGCTTGAAGGCCGCAAAAGTTCTTTGCATCGGCACGGGCGGATTGGGTTCTCCGATCGGGCTCTATCTCGCCGCCGCCGGCATCGGCACGCTTGGGCTGGTTGATTTTGACGTGGTGGATTACTCGAACCTCCAGCGCCAGATTTTGCATGGTACTAAGGATGTCGGACGCAAGAAGCTCAATAGCGCCCGCGATCGAATCAAGGAAATCAATCCGAATGTTCAAGTGGACCTCCACGACTCCCTGTTCAGCGCCGAGAATGCGAAGGAGATCGTGGAGCCTTACGACATCGTCATCGACGGAACGGATAATTTTCCGACCCGCTACCTTTCCAATGACATCTGTGTTTTTCTGA
>CAYRTN010000078.1:0-7341 GCA_964427235.1 uncultured Chthoniobacter sp.
GGAATGAGATGGAGAACGTATTTCTCCCCACCGATAACGATCGTGTGTCCGGCATTATTTCCTCCCTGGCTGCGAACGACGATGTCAGCCTCATCCGTGAGAAAATCAATAATCTTTCCTTTTCCTTCGTCACCCCACTGCGCACCGACAAGTATTGTATTTGGCATAAAAAATGAACGCGTAGCTTTGAGTTTGTAGTGCGGACTGACAAGTGAATTCTACCCTCCCTCACGGGGCACGAGTGACCTTGATCACTTTGCTAAAGACACTGCCGCACCATATCATGTCGATCTGACAGCGGCCAGCGGCCTGTCACTACAAACACCAAAAGCCTTCACAGCAGAAGGAATCCCTCTACGATATCATGTTCCTGCAGGAACGGAATTGCGCTCCAACCAAGCGGCATAATCCGCCTCGGTGGAATTGCTCGCAGCCAGCGCGAGGGTTTCTAGAACTGCCTCCTTACATTCACAGATGTCAAATCTGCTGTCCGTATAAGCCGTTATCGGGATTAGATTTTAAAATGCTTTTCAAAAATCGCCCACTCACGGTCTGTCTCACCACCGACGAGGCGGCAGTTTTTGATGATTTCCGAATTCGTATCCTCGAGCCAGCCGAGGGCCGCATCGGAGAAATGTTTTTTGGCTTCGATGAATTGCTCGTAGATCAGCCAGGCGTGAAGGCCGTGGTCGCGGAATTCCGGCACCACGCCGAGCACGGTTTGCCGGCAAGCTTTGATCTTCCGCGTTTTCATGAGGATGAAAATATGGATCAAGCGGAGCCAATGGGGGGTGTTTTTGGTGGCGGCTAGAATCTCATTGAAGTTCGGCAACGTGATGGCCACCGCGGCGTCACGCCCTTCGGATTCCCCGATGAGGAGCAGCCGAGGGTCGGCGATGGCTCGGATGTCTTCCGCTGCGGCAAGCAGGTCCTCCATAGAAATGGGAACAAAACCCCAATTTCTCTCCAACGTGGCATTGTAAACGTCGCGAACGATCACCAGTTCGTCCTCAAGTCGCGCGATATCCATCGTTCGAGTCTTGAGCTTCGAGCGTTTTTTCATGTGCTCGACGATCCGCCGGAAGCGCTCCGGTGGCTCTTGGCGGTGGAGGGGAAGATTGAGCGTGTAAAGCGTGCGGGCTTTTTTGAATCCAAGGCCCTCAAGAAGTGTTGGGTAATAGGAGGGGTTCCAGGGCAGGCCCATAATCGGTTGCTGATCGAATCCATTCAGCAAAATCCCGCAGTCGTCATTGATGCTCGGATTATAGGGCCCACGCACGGCGTCCATGCCATTAGAAAGGAGAATCTCAGTGACTTTGTTCAGGAGAGCCGCTGCGGTGGCGGGGTTGTTCTCGCATTCAAAAAATCCGAAAAAACCGATGCGGTCTTTGTGATATTCATTGTGCGAGCGATTGATGATCGCGGCCACGCGCCCGACTGGACGTCCGTCCCTCTCAGCCAAAAATGCCGTTATCACACCATGGCGACGATGAAATGCGGAATCGGGTGAGAGAAACTTGGCTATGCTACCCGGAAACGGCGGCACAAAGGCCGGATCGGCTTTGTGAATAGCCTCTGCCGTTCTTTCAAACCGCTTCCACTGCGACGGGGTTCGACAAACTGAAATCGAAAGTGTTTTTCCGGCGTCCAGGGTTGAGGTAGGCGGGATCATCAAAGGTTCCTAGTTCACGGGCAAGTTTCTCAAAAATTTCCAATACGCGGTCAAGATCGTTGTCCGTATGAGTGGCCATGAAGCTAGTGCGCACAATGGCTTCACCATAGCGAACAGCCGGGTAGATCGCTGGCGTCGCAAAGATGCCCTCCTCAAAAAGGCGCTGAGTGAAAACAAACGCCTTCGCCTCGCTGCCAATGAGGATAGGAACGATCGGCGTTTGGGTTTCTCCGATTTTAAATCCGATGCGCTTGAAGCCCTCATGCATCCTATGGGTATTGCGCCAGAGTTGGTCGATGCGCCAAGTTTCCTCCTGCATGATTTCAAGTGCCTTCATCACACCGCCAACGACAGCTGGAGCCAATGCTGCCGTGAAAATCAGGCATCGGGCACGGTGCTTAAGGTATTCCACCAACTCGGCATTTCCTGCGATGAATCCACCCATGGAACCGAGGGATTTGGAAAAGGTCCCCATCACGATATCGACATCATCCTGAAGGCCAAAGTGGTCCACCGTACCGCGACCTTGGCGGCCTAGAACTCCTAGGGAGTGGGCCTCGTCCACATAGACCATCGCGCCGTGACGTTTCGCCACGGGAACGATCGACGGCAGATCGGCAATGTCGCCGGACATACTGAAAACCCCATCTAAGATGACCATCCGCCCGGCCTCATCCGGCAACCGCTTGAGCCGATTTTCCAAAGACGCCGCAGAATTGTGGCGGAAGGGAATGAGCTTCGCTGGAGCGAACTGGCAACCATCGATGATACTCGCGTGGTTTTCTCTGTCACAAAGAATGGCGTCCCCTTCTTCGGTGAGCGCAATGAGCGCACCTTGGTTTGCAAAAAATCCCGTTGAAAAAAGAATCGAGGCGTCGCGTCCCAGAAAAGCCGCCAACGCTTCCTCGAGCTCGACATGCAGCTTGATAGTGCCATTGAGCAAGCGTGATCCGGTGCATCCGGCACCATAGCGACGGGTAGCCTCGCAGGCGGCCTCCACAACGCGGGGATCCTGAGCGAGGCCGAGGTAATTGTTCGACCCGATCATGATCTTTTGTTCGCCATCGCAAACCACGTAGTTGCCGTGGGGCTCCTCAATAGAGCGGAAGTAGGGATAAAACCCTTGGGCGCGCGCATCCGCACTGTCCCTATACTCCCTGCACTTTTGAAAAAGATCTTTGGGTCCGGTTGCCATCGTTGAACCCACTAGAGTTACAATTCTGAAAAGTATGTAAATATTTTTTCCGTCTCCACCGAGCAGGTCTTCACATAGCCCCTTGTAACCCGGCATTTCTCAATAATCTAAAAAAAGCCTCTTCGGGTGACGGAACGCACGTGATTTGGCTTTCCTAATACCCAAGGGAGGTATTGGAATACGGCAACGCTTATAGCCCTGTCTTTATCACCATGCTTGCCGACGCCGACGTAATCTCTCTGACGAGCGAGCGCTTTTCGCTCAATCCCACCGAACACCCCGTAGTGGTCGCCCTTGAAAAGGGTGGCTCCGATCGGAAATTCTACCGCGTTTGTATGGGCGGGGAGTCGATGATTTTTGTCAAATACTCCAGCCTGAAGGAGGAAAATCGCCACTACGTCGATATCGCGCGGTTCCTTCAGTCAGCCGGCGTTCCCGTTCCTGAGATTTACCACCATGATCCAGCGGATGGTTTGATATGGATGCAGGATCTGGGGGAACTCGATCTCTGGAGCTTTCGAAATGAATCGAGGGATTCGCGCATGGCGCTTTACACATCCACGCTGGATGGCGTGCTTCAAATGCACCTGAAGGCAACCGCTCTCGTCCGCGATGCCCACCTCCATTTGGAGCGTGTTTTCGACCAGGATCTTTATATGTGGGAGCAGGGGTACTTCTTTGAAAACTGCCTGAAAACCCACTTCCAGATCCCCTCGGATGAAGTGGATCGACTATCGCAGCTTCCCGCCCTTGTGAATGCCGCCTCGCGCTTGGCCGAACTCCCCCGCGTTTTGGTGCATCGCGATTTTCAATCGCAGAACGTCATGATCGCCGATGGATCCGCGTGGTTGATTGATTTTCAAGGAATGCGTTTCGGTTTGCCCCAATACGATCTCGCCTCACTGCTATACGACCCGTATGTGACGTTGACGGACTCCGAGCGGGACGAACTTGTCGGCTTGTATAAAAGCCGACTGCTGGCCAATGGCGGCGCGGTGGATGCCGATTTCGACACCACCTATAAATGGTGTGCCGTTCAGCGCCTCATGCAGGCCCTAGGTGCCTATGGCTTCCTCGGACACCAAAAAGGCCGCACATCCTTTCTTTCCCATATTCCGGTTGCAAAAAAATCACTTCAGGAGGTCATGTCGGGGCTTGATGGGCTCGAACCGCTCCTGCAAAAATTGGAGACCTTGCCATGAACAAAAGCCCCGAAACCACAGTCATTCGCCGCATCTCGCCCTCGCTCGACAACACACGCTTCGCAGTCAAACGGGCGGTTGGAGAGGCGATCACAGTCCGGGCCGATGTCTTCAAAGATGGCCACGACGAAATCGCCGTCACGTTGAAATGGAGGCAAGTTGGATCAAAAATCTGGCGCGAAACTCCGATGACGCCCCATCTCAATGACAACTGGAGCGGCACCCTTTCGCTAACCTCCCCTGGAGCTTGGGAGTTCACTGTCGAGGCTTGGGGTGATGTTTTCTTTTCTTGGCAACACGAGCTCGAGAAAAAATTCGCTGCCGGATTGCGTGACCTTCAGAGTGAGATTCTCGAAGGAGCTGCTTTCATTGGATCCGCAGCCACACGGGCAGGCAAGTCGCCGTACGGAGAAGTCTTGAAAAAAATGGCCTCTACAATGCGGGCTGCTGATGCCGCCGAAGCGCACGATCTCGCGCACAATGCCACCCTCTGCGCCCTCATGCAGGTCTACGCCGACCGATCCCTTTCCACCACGGCGGAACCTTTTCATCCTGTGTGGGTCGACCGCGATCGCGCAACCTTCGCGGCTTGGTATGAATTTTTTCCAAGGTCCGCAGAAGGCAAGCCGGACTCGGGTTCGACATTCCGCGATTGCCTCGGACGGATCGACGATGCGAAGGCCATGGGATTTGATGTGATTTATTTTCCTCCTATCCATCCGATCGGCGCAACGAACCGCAAGGGTCGAAACAACTCGCTTCGCTGCGAACCGGGAGAACCCGGCGTGCCCTATGCCATCGGCAACAATCGTCAAGGAGTCAATGGAGGTGGGCACAAGGATGTCGCACCGGAACTCGGAACGTTGGAGGATTTTGACTGGCTCGTTGGGGAAATCAAAAAACGCGACATGGAAATCGCGCTCGATTTTGCAATCAATTGTTCACCCGACCATCCCTACGTCAAAGCCCACCCAGAGTGGTTTTTCAAGCGGCCGGACGGCTCCATCAAGTATGCCGAGAATCCCCCGAAAAAATACGAGGACGTCTATCCTCTCAATTTTCACAATCCGAACTGGAAAGAACTCTGGGACGAATTGCGGGACGTCGTTCTTTTCTGGTGCGGGCATGGCGTTGGGATCTTTCGGGTGGACAACCCCCACACCAAACCCGTCGCCTTCTGGGAGTGGCTCATCGCCGAGGTGAAGTTGCAATACCCCGGCACCGTTTTTCTCAGCGAGGCTTTCACCAAGCCAAACATGATGCAGGAACTCGCCAAGGTCGGCTACACGCAAAGCTACACCTATTTCACTTGGCGGAATACGAAACACGAGTTGACCGAGTATTTGACCGAACTCACCCAAGGCCCGATGAAGGAATACTTCCGTGCTAACTTCTTCGTCAACACCCCCGACATCCTGCCCGAGTATCTTCAGCACGGCGGGCGGCCTGCATTTTTGATCCGCGCCGCGCTAGCGGCACTGACCATGCCCGTCTACGGCATCTATAGCGGATTTGAATTGTGTGAGAACTCCCCAGTTCCCGGCAAAGAGGAATACATCGACTCAGAAAAATATCAGTTCAAGGGTCGCGATTGGAACGCCCCAGGAAATATTAAGGACTACCTCACGAGGCTGAACAAAATCCGTCGCGAAAACCGTGCGCTTAGAGAATACGCGAACCTTCGGACTCACACGGCGGAAAATGACCAAATCCTCTGCTTTAGCAAAACCACGGCTTCTCTCGATGAGGCATTGCTTGTGGCCGTGACCGTGGATCCTAGGAACACACAAACGGCCTTTGTTCATGTCCCATTGGCGGATTTTGGATTATCTGAAACCGAAGCCTATCAAGTCGAGGATCTGATTACCGGCGAGAGATATGTGTGGCGGGGTTCGCGGAACTTCATTTCTCTGGACCCGCATTCTCGCCCAGCACATGTCTTCCGCATACGGCGCCATGTTGCGCGAGTCGCAGGCGAGGATATCTTTGCCTAGTTTCTCCATTTTCGACCCTTGTTGGACAAAAGCCCCGGCAGTGAGTTAAGTTAGCGTTCATGTCTTTTGTTCATCTGCACTGCCATTCGGAATTCTCCCTCCTCGACGCCTCGGTGCGCGTCGCTGAGTTGGTGAAAAAAGCGGCCGGACTCGGCATGCCTGCGGTGGCGGTGACAGATCACGGCAATCTGCATGCAGCCGTGCCATTTTATCAAGCTGCACGCAAGGCCGGAGTGAAGCCAATCATTGGCTGCGAGGTCTATGTCGCGCCCGGCTCGATGCTCGACCGCAACGGATCTTCGGCCAAGGATTCCGCCTACCATCTCACACTTTTGGCGACCGATGCAGAAGGCTATGGCAATCTGGTCAAACTCGTAACCTCAGCCCATTTGGAAGGCTTCTACTACAAGCCGCGCGTGGATAAGGAGCGGCTGGCAGCCCATTCCAAGGGCCTCATCGCACTCAGCGGGTGCGTGAAGGGCGAGGTGCCCACACTACTCGCCGGCGCCAGAATGAAGGAGGCCAAGGAGACGGTTGCCGCCTACCGCGATATTTTTGGACCCGAAAATTACTTCATCGAGTTGACCGAATTCGGGCTTGATACCCAAAGGCGAGTGAATCCTGAATTGATCAAGCTTGCCCGAGAATTTGACCTCGGACTTGTAGCCACGAACGATGTGCACTTCCTCGAAAAGTCGCACCATGAAGCTCACGACGTCCTGATTTGTATCGGATCCGCGTCGATGGTGATGGATGAGAAGCGCCAGCGCTATAGCTCCGAACTTTACTTCAAATCCTCTGAAGAAATGCGGGCCCTTTTTGCCGAACTTCCAGAGGCCTGTGATAACACACTGCGTATCGCGGAGCGGTGCCATTTCGAAATGGAGTTCGGTGTTCCGAAGTACCCAAACTTCGACTCCCCCGATGCCCGCAGCCGCGAGCAATACCTGCGCGACCTCTGCTACGGAGGGCTTCGCATGCGATTCGGCAATCGGGTGGATACGGACGCAGAACTCACGACCCGCCTGAACTACGAGCTCTCCGTAATCGAAAAAACCGGATTCATCAGCTATTTCCTCATCGTCTGGGATTTCATCCGATATGCGAAGGAACAAGGCATTCCCGTCGGTCCGGGCCGCGGATCCGCAGCCGGCTCGCTCATCGCCTACGTGCTCGGCATCACCGATATCGACCCTCTCCGATACGGCCTCATTTTCGAACGCTTCCTGAATCCCGAGCGCATCAGCCCGCCGGATATCGACGTCGATTTTTGCATGG
>CAYRTN010000079.1:0-7207 GCA_964427235.1 uncultured Chthoniobacter sp.
GGAACTTATGGATCCCACGGTCAAGTCAGAGCGACATACACAGCAGACAGAATGGCAGCGGCTGTCGCTTAAAACTGACAATTGTAGGGATCCTCTAAACAAGGAAGTTTAAATATGTCAGGACTCATTTCAAATCTCGCAACCGGCAGCAAGGCTCTCAGTGTCCAATCCAAGGGACTCGAAATCGCCGGAAAAAATCTGGCGAACATCAATAATCGCAACTATGCCAAGCAGCGTGTCGAGATCGGAGACCGAGGTTCGATTAACACAGGGATTGCGACGGAAAGCATGGGCGTGGAAGCCATGGAACTGCGTCAAAATAGAGATTCTCTTTTGGACAAAAGTGTCATGCGCGAGTTAACGGCCTCTTCTGGACTTGAGGCGGCAAAAAAAGTTCTTGAAAGCGCCGAGAGTGCACTGGGTCAGTTTCTGGATCGCACGAAAGACTCGACATCGATACAAAATGCTTCCGGCTCTAGCGGAGGAGGCATCAGTGATGCTTTAACGGACTTTTTTAATCAGTGGGAAAGCTTTTCCGTTAAGCCAAATGACGTTGGTGAAAAGCAGCTTCTTATCGCGAAAGCCCAAATCCTTGCCGAGAAAATCAACGCTACGGATAAAAATCTGAATCAGGTTCAGACTGATGCGAACAATCAGTTGACCACGGATGTTGGTATCGTGAATGGGATCCTTGCCGAAATCGCTAAGACGAACGAATACATCGCCAAAGCGGAATTAGTGAAACCTTACTCCGCAGTCGACCTTCGCGATCAGCGTCAGGCTAAGCTTGAGGAGTTGTCGAAATATATCGATGTGTCATTTAAGCCTGGTGAGTTGGGTCAGATTACAGTGGAATCAGGAGGTAAAAAGCTTATTGAGGGTAAGGACGTCACCGGGCAAACCATAAACACGGCTACAGGTCAATTAACGGGGCCTTTTAGTTACGATGCTACTGCGAAAAAAATCAAATTTGGTTCAGATGATTTTACTAGTGCTGGAAAACTAGGAGCTCAACTTACCGCATCGACTGAGACCGTTCAGAAGACGCGCGATCAGATCAATGGGCTTGCGGTCAAACTCAAAGGAGAGGTAAATGCCGCTTATGGCGATAATTTCTTTACTTTATCGACCACAGGACCTTTGAACTTAGAATTCAACTCCACGATTACACTTTCAGCTGGAAATTCTGGAGGAAATACCAAAGCACTTGCCGTTGCAGTATTGGGAAGCAAAGTTTACAACGACGCAAATTTTAAAGGATCCTTCTCGGGGAATTTCAATACAACAGTCACCGAGTTAGCCCAGAAATTAAATACGACAAACATTCGTCTCGAAGACCAAAAATTGAGCGAAGAGATGGCCGTTTCCAATCGCGATTCATTTAGCGGTGTCTCCCAAGATGAGGAGTTGACGGATTTGATGAAATTCCAACGTAGTTTTCAGGCGACTTCGCGATTCATTAACGTTGTAGATAATTTGCTCGACCAAGTAGTCAATCGTCTGGGATCATTCTAACCCCCTACTAACCCATGAGAGTCACATTCAATACCTTTCCTGACACGCTTCTTGGTCGCCTTCAGTCTCTTGGTGGCGAGCAAAATAAAGCTCTCACGCAACTTAGTACTGGGCAGCGGATATCTGCTCCTAGTGATGATGCTCCAGCGATGCAGCGAATATTAAATTTGCGCACCGAAAAAAAGCAAAATCAGCAATTTTATCGTAATGCGACGGATGGTCTCGAGATCAGTAAAGTTACTTTTTCATCTCTGGATCAGATAAAGGATTTAGTCGTTCGAAGTTCAGAACTCGCTGCCGGTGTCAGTGGGGCCACATCGGAGCAGGAATACAAAGCCAAAGCCTCGGAAATCAATCAACTCATCGAACAGGGTATTAACGTCGCCAATACCAAGCTCCGTGGTAATTATCTTTTCGCAGGTAACTCCAATTCGACGACGCCCTTTGTTGAAGCTCGGACAGGGGGTCAAATTACTTCCGTTACGTATAGTGGAAGCGACTCCGAATCTAAAATCCATGTAGGGGAGGGCGAGTCCGCTTCGATTGTGGTGGGTTCGAGTGCAGACGAAAATAAGGCGATTGCTGATACTTTGAAATCGCTTATTGCTTTAAGAGACGCGATGCAGGCGACACCATCAGCTACGAAAGCACAGGGCGTCATGAGTCTTCGCTCAAATAATACAACGTCTAATACATTGCCTAAACCGCTTGATACAATAGAGGACACCATCCTTTCCGCTCTTTCACGCGCTGGCACGATCCAATATCGTTTGGAGACAGTGCAGAAAGATCTGGAGCTTCGATTTGAATCATCCGAGAAGCTTATATCAACTGATGCGGATGTGGATTTTGCAGAGGCAACAGTGCGTTTGAACCGTTCCCAAATGGCTTACCAAGCAGCGATTCAGAGCGGGGCAAAAATCCAGAATAATTCCTTGCTGGACTATTTGCGGTAGTTTTGCGATCAATAATCCATCATGCTGCTTGAAGCTGAAATCGCCGGTCGGGAGGAATTTATTCCAGACCAGACTAATAATAAATTTTTAATGCCGGCCGGACTGATTGGCCTACCTGATTTTAAAAAATTTGAACTGATAGTCGATCCTGAGTCTCTGCCATTTGTTATCCTGCGATGCATTGATGGAGATGCGATACAAATACCAGCAATAGAGCCGGTTGGATTAGTCCAAGACTACATTCTGGATATCAGTGATGAGGATTCCGATATTTTGGGTTTAAAGGGGAGTGCTTCAGCACCTTTGATATTAAACGTAGCCACCATCAAATCGTTTGATCCGCAAAAAGTGACCCTCAATTTGGCGGCTCCCATTATAATCAACCGTCAAACACGCGTGGGAAAACAGGTCATCTTGGTGAATTATCTCAAGTATTCGACCTCTCACGTGCTCATTGACGAAACCGAGTAAGGCAAAAAGAGACCGATGCTTACTCTATCCAGAAAAATTGGTGAGACGATTCAGATTGGAGACAACGTTGTGTTGGTCGTCAAACGCATTGATGGGGATGTTGTGCGAATCGGCATCGATGCCCCAAAGTCGATTCCAATTTACCGTGGTGAAATCTATGAGGAGATCAAGGCTCAAAACTTGGAAGCTATCAGCAATCCGCAGACTTCACTTACTAAGCAGAATCTCGGAAAGCTCAGGCTGGCTGCCACAGCAGCACGCTCTGCGATAGCTCAGAAAGAGGGCGCTACTCCTCCAACGAGCCCAGTAATAACAGATCAACAGTAGTTTTTCTTTTTGCGAAGCTCTTGCCCCAATCCTGAGGGGTGGTGGATGACATTCATTCTCTTCGGACTTCACCGGAGTTGATTTTACCTTCGCCGATCACTTTAATATCCTCATTCATGGCGATTCGCTTTTTTAATACGTTTTCACGACAAATTGAGGAATTCATCCCGCGAGAGCCTGGCATCGTCCGACTCTACACGTGTGGGCCGACCGTTTACAACTTTGCCCACATCGGAAATTTTCGGGCTTATATATTTGAGGATCTTCTTCAGAGACACTTGGAGCATCGAGGACTAAAGGTCACGCGCGTGATGAATCTCACCGATGTCGATGACAAGACGATTCGGGGTTGCCGTGCGGCGGGAGTTCCTCTTGCGGAATTCACTCAGCCATTCAAAAGTGCGTTTTTTGAGGATCTGGATACGCTCAGAATCAAGCGGGCGGATCATTTCCCGGAGGCGACGGCGGCGAATCACATCGAAAGAATGATCTCGATGATCGGGACGTTGATGGAAAAAGGCCACGCTCACCGAGCCGAAGACGGATCGGTTTATTTTCGCATTCGCTCGTTTGCTGATTACGGAAAACTCGCGCACTTCAACTTGGATGAGCTTCGCGACGGTGTTCGTGTGCGTAGTGACGAATACGAGAAGGAAAACGTCGGAGATTTTGCGCTGTGGAAATCTTGGGATGAGGCGGATGGCGACGTCGCTTGGGAAAGCCCATGGGGAAGGGGACGTCCTGGTTGGCATATTGAATGCAGTGCGATGGCGACGGGAATCCTTGGCGACGAGATTGATATTCACTGCGGTGGGGAGGATAACATCTTTCCTCACCACGAGGCTGAAATCGCTCAGACGGAATGCGTCACGGGACGGCCATTTGTTCGCCTCTGGATGCACTGCAAGCATCTGCAAGTCGAGGGCTCCAAAATGGCTAAAAGTGCAGGGAATTTCTTCACCCTTCGTGACCTCACAGATAAAGGCTGGACGGGGCGGGAGGTCCGCTATGCGTTGATCTCCGTGAAATACCGTGAGCCTCTCAATTTCACATTTGAGGGCCTGTCCGCCGCTCGCAGTGCCTTGCAGCGTCTGGATGAATGGACGGTTCGCTTGCGCTCATTGGCTGGTGGCGCTTCTGGGGATGTTGCAGTTGCGGGCGCGGAGGCTTTTGATTTGGCTCTCGATGATGATCTTAATATCTCCGCCGCGTTGGGGGCGGTTTTTGAAATGATTCGCGATACGAATCGTCGTATGGATGCGGGCAATCTCACGCCCAATGAGGCAGCGTATCTTCTGAAATGGCTCGAGGGGGTTAACTCCGTGCTGGTCTTTGGCCCCGATGTGGAACCCGTCCCTGAACAGGTGCATCAGATTTTAGGTCGCCGGGCAGAAGCTCGGGCGGCGAAGGAGTGGAAGCTCAGTGATACTTTGCGCGACGAAATCCTCGCGTTGGGCTGGATCGTCAAGGATACCAAAGAGGGGCAAAAACTCTCGCCGGCCGCACCTATGGCAATGAACCACTAATATTATGTTTTCCGTTGAAGAATTTTTTGACCTCAGTCACTGCGAGCACCGCAATTTATTTGAAAATATCGAGCATCCGTGGGATGTGCTCTCGAAGATCGCCAGCTATCTTCAGTTTCGTCTCAAGCCAGGTCTCCACGGTCGTCTGATCGGCAAACCATTTGTCAGTGGGGCCGTATTCGTTGGAAAGAATACCGTCATCGAGCAGGGAGCCATGATTAAGGGACCAGCTTGGATCGGTGAGAATTGCGAGATTCGCAATGGCTGCTACATCCGCGAAAATGTCATCATCGGCGATGGGGTCGTGGCGGGGAATTCGTCCGAATTCAAAAATTGCCTCATTTTTGACAATGCCCAAATCCCGCATTTCAATTATGTGGGCGATTCCATTTTGGGCCATGGAGCGCACTTGGGCGCGGGGGTCATTCTTTCCAATGTCCGTTTGGATAAAGGCGTGGTTTCGATTCCAACGTCGGAGGGGCCTATTTCCACGGGGCTTCGGAAATTTGGTGCCTTGGTTGGCGATCACGCTGAGATCGGCTGTAATAGCGTGCTGAGTCCGGGTTCGCTTGTTGGTCGCGGTAGCATCATTTATCCAGGGAGTCAGTGGCGTGGGTACTTGCCCGCGAATCACATCGCCAAGTTGAGGCAGGAATTTGAGCTGGTTCAGCGAAGCGGAACCCGCGACTGAAGTCGTTGGTTTTTTGCGGTCTACTTGTTGGCTATTTCTTCGGGTTCCGAATCCTCGCCAGAATCCTCTTCGATTTCTTTGCGAATGGCCTTGGAGATGAATGGGCGGACAAACCCGTATAGCAAAAAGGCAACGAAGAGAACCGCCGGCATCCACTGGTAGTTCATCGCGGTGAACGCAAGAACGAGAATCAAGAGCAGGAATGCGGAGATCGACCGCTGGGTGCGCCAATTCACACTCTTGAAGCTAGGGTATTTGACCTTGCTGAACATCATGAAGGACAGAAAAATAAGGAGGACAGGAAGACTGAATTTCCAGGGTCCTATGGTTCTAGCATCTTCTTGAAGCCAGAGCATGAAAAGGGTTAGTGAGGCGATCAGGCCTGCAGCGGCTGGGATGGGAAACCCGCAAAAGTCTTTTTCCGGCTTATCCCCCCCGCTAGCCGCGACGCAGTTGAAGCGCGCGAGGCGCAATCCGCCGCAGAGAAGAAAGAAAAAAGCGATCAGCCAGCCGGTTCTCAAAAAATCCCGCAAGACGATCTGATACACAAGCAAGGCCGGCGCGATGCCGAAGGAGATGATGTCAGCCAGTGAGTCAAATTCCCTCCCAAACGGACTCTCGTGACCTCCCAAACGGGCAAGCCGACCATCCAAAAGGTCAAATACGCATGCACCCAGAATGAAGGCGATCGATTCGTGGTAAAGTGTGCCGGCTGGCTGGCCTTTGGCGATCAGGATGGCCGCGTCGATGATCCTTAGGGTTGCCGCAAAGCCGCAGAACAAATTGCCCGCCGTCATGAGATTCGGCAGGAGGTAGATTTTGGGCTCGTTTGAGGGTGTCATGGGTTGAGAGGGAACTTCACCACGGGGGTCGCGCCCCCAGCGACACGATCACCGATCTTCACTAATACTTCAGCGTCGAGTGAAAAATACATCTCGGTACGAGATCCAAAGCGAATCATGCCAAAGCGTTCCCCGCGCTGGAGGTTGTCACCTACGACAGCCCATGGACAGATGCGGCGGGCTATGGCTCCGGTGATTTGTTTGACCATCACCATGGCGACAGGGCCGGAAAACACCCATGAGCGGCTTTGGTTCAAGATGGAACAACGGGGATCCCTTGCATCAAAAAATCCGCCCGGCTTGGGAATCGAGTGGGTCACCTCGCCAGCGAGTGGAGCGCGATTCACGTGGACGTCCAAGACGGAGAGGAAGATGCCAATGCGTCGGACACGTTTATTAAAGAACTCGTCCTCATCGATTTCATCAATCGTCGTCACGACCCCATCGGCCGGAGAAACGGCGATATTTTCCCCCTCTGGCGGCACACGCTCAGGGTCACGGAAAAAGTAGAAAGTGAATAAAATAAGTCCCGCAAAGAGGATGCCCAGCACGGGCAGGAAGGGGATCGAAATCATCCATCCGGCTATCAATATGGCAAATATCCATCGAGCTTCTCCGAGTGCCTTTGTGAACATGCGGCGAAGCTATCAATTCACCCCGCTTTGCCAAGCTCACTTTCCGGTTGATGTTCCGCCGCACGGCGGTGAATAGTCGTCCCTATGTTTACCGGACTCGTTGAGGAAATTGGACTTTGTGAGGAATTGCAGCGTTCGGCGGGGTCCGCCCGCTTGGTGATCCAAGCCTCTACCCTTTCGAGTGGAGTGATGATCGGCGACAGCATTTCCGTAAATGGGTGTTGCCTCACGGCGATCTCAATCA
>CAYRTN010000080.1:0-7174 GCA_964427235.1 uncultured Chthoniobacter sp.
TGGATCACCCTTTTCATTTTGGCGGTCCTTTTTTATTCCCAATCGCCCAAGGAACTGGCTCCCACAGAGGATCAGGGGATCATTTTTGGCATTTTGGAGACGCCTTCCAATGCCAGCATCGACCAGATGTCCCTCTTTTCTAAACAAGTCACTCAGGTTTTCCAGAATCAACCAGAGACAGGCTTCACCTTCCAATTGACCAATCCTCAAGGTGGTATGGCAGGCATGGGCTTAGTGCCATGGAGTGAGAGAAAGCGTACTGCCTTTCAGGTCCTTCCGGACGTGCAAGCGCAACTCAACGCCATTCCTGGCCTTGGGCTCTTTGCGGTTATGCCCCCCGCCCTTCCCGGAGGAGGTGATTTTCCTGTCGAGATCGTTATCACCTCAACTGCCCCAGCAGAAAAGATTTTGGAATTTGCAAACATCCTGCAGGACAAGGCGGCCAAGAGCGGATTTTTTGCATTCCCTCCGATCATTAGTTTGAAATACGACCAACCTCAAACCGAGTTCACCATTGATCGTGACAAGGTGGCCTCGCTCGGACTGAATCTCGCTGAAGTCGGCGCGGATATTGCAGCCGGTGTCGGTGGAAACTTCGTCAACCGCTTCAATATCGACGGCCGCAGCTATAAAGTGATTCCCCAGATCAGCCGCGCCAATCGCCTCAACCAAGACCAGATCCTCGATCTTCAGATCCGTGGACTGGGCGGAAAACTCATTCCGCTCAGCACCGTGGCCACGCTTCGCAACACCACGGAACCTCGCTCCCTCCCCCGCTTCCAACAGATGAACTCCGTGAAGATCAGCGGCGTCGCGATCCGCCCATTGGATGAAGCTTTGAAATTTATGGAAGCAGAGGCCGCAAAGATTCTGCCAACCGGATACTCGCTCGACTACACGGGCGAATCCCGCCAACTCCGCCAAGAGGGATCCTCCAAATTCCTCATCACCTTTGGACTTGCTGTGATGATCATTTTTCTTGTGCTGGCAGCCCAGTTTAACAGCTTCCGCGACCCATTCATCATTCTCCTTGGCTCGGTACCCATGGCGATGTTCGGCGCGCTTCTGTTCACTTTCCTCAAGATGCCCTCACCCAATATGCCCTTCTGGACAAATGGGTGGACAACCACACTCAATATCTATTCGCAGATCGGCCTCGTAACGCTCATCGGCCTTATTGCCAAAAACGGCATCCTCATCGTCGAGTTTGCGAATCAACTCCAAAGGCAGGGCCTCAAAAAAATCGATGCTGTTCGCGGCGCCGCCCTCACTCGCCTTCGTCCGATTGTTATGACGACGATGGCCACGGTGCTCGGCCACTTTCCATTGGTGTTGGTGACGGGAGCTGGCGCACAGGCACGAAATTCGATCGGTCTCGTTCTCGTCGGCGGCATGGCGATTGGAACGATCTGCACCCTCTTCATCGTCCCATCGCTCTACATGCTCATCGCGAAACAACAAAATGATCCAACCTCGCATCCAACAGAGGTCTGATCGAATTTCAAAACAGCTTCAGACATTGGCCTGCAGCCGAAAATGGTTTTTTTAGACAGAATTTACAGAATCGAATTGACTCTGTGCTCTCTGTGTACTCTGTGGTCAATTACTGCTGAATTCGAGTTCAGTAAGCCTTGGCGATTTCCTCGCCGATGATCTTGATTCCGGCGCGAACATCCGCATCAGCCATTGCAAACGAGATGCGGAGGCATTCGTGACGGTGCTTCCAATCCGGATCATCATCCCCAAAGAAAAAATATTCACCGGGCACAACAAGCACCCCGCGCTTTTTTAAGTCGTCGTAGATCTGACGCGAGGATTTGCGTGATCCTTCCAGCCACAACCAAAGGAAGAGAGCTCCCTCGCTTTCGTGGAAGGCGTAAGGCACGTGATCGGGAAAGAATTCCTCCACCGCTTCCATCGCCGCATTGCGCTTTTGAAGATAATACGGACGTATAACTTCCCGACTCAGACGGGTGATCCTGCCGTCCGCAATGAGCGGACCAGCGATGGATTGACCGAAATTTCCATTAGCCAGACCGGTCACTGCCATCATCGAAGACACCGCCTTGGCGATCTCGGGGGACGCGACAACGAAGGCCGTCCGCGTCCCGGGCAATCCAAATTTCGAGAGGCTCATCACATGAACGGTCTGCTCGTTCCAGATAGGCGTGGCATCTCCAAAGACGATGCCGGGAAACGGCCATCCATAGGCATTGTCAATGATCAGGGGGATCTGGCGATCCTTGGCCAGCGCGGCCAATCGTTGAAGCTCTGAATCTGGAATCACGTTGCCGCTGGGATTCGTTGGCCTTGAAACACAGAGCGCTGCGACGTCGGATCCTGGGTTCAGATTTTCGAAATCGATGTGATATTTGAACCGGTGAGGTCGAGTGCGAGAAATCCGTGGGCGCTGTGCGGTAAACATCCCCTCTTCGAGGCACTGATTCGCATAGCCAATGTATTCCGGCATCAATGGGAACATGATCTTGCCCATCGAACCATCCGCGCGGCGACCGCCGAAGAGATTGAAAAGAAAGTAAAATGCCGTCTGGCCACCAGGGGTAACGGCGATGTTTTCGGGACCGACCTGCCAACCGTATTCTTGGCGCAAAAGGGCTGCCAGATCCTCAATCACTCGCGCATTGCCACGCGGGGGATCGTAGATAGCCAATGTCCGGCGGAGAGTGGCGGGCTCATTGAAAATGTCGCGCAGTCGCTCACCCCAGATTCGCTCCATTTCAGGAATATGAGCCGGATTTCCGCCGCCCAGCATGAGCGGCGAAGGACCGGTGGCGGAGAGGGCATTGCCGAGATCATCCATCAGATGCTCGATGCCGCTGCCTCCCGAGAGGCGTTGACCTAATGAGGAGAATTTCATCCCCTTATGAAAGCAGCACTTCCATCCGCGATTCGCGCCCCGAGGGATCGGAATCGCGGCTGAAAAGCCATCAAATTAGAGGGTTTTGCAGAATTCCTCAATGCGATCGACGCCCGACTTGATGATATCAAGGCTCGTGGCATAGCTGAGTCGCACGGTGCGGTCGTCGCCAAAAGCGATACCGGGAACGATTGCCACATTGGCTTTGCTCAACAGACGGTCGGCGAAATTTTGGGATTTGATGCCCAAACCGCCGATATTGGCGAGGACGTAAAATGCTCCCTGTGGACGAACGGCGGTGACACCAGGAATCTGGGTCAGACGCTCGAACATGTATTGGCGGCGAATATCAAATTCCTCACGCATGTCGACAACGCACTGTTGATCACCCGTAAGAGCGGCCAATCCGCCGTATTGAGCGAAAGAACAGGCATTGGATGTCATGTGGCTCTGCATCGAGTCGATCGCACGGGCGATAGGCTCAGGTGCAGCGAGGTAACCCAAACGCCATCCGGTCATCGCATAGGCTTTGCTGAATCCGTTAACGGTGATCGTGAGGTCGTAGGCTTCAGGAGAAATCGACGCGATGCTGATGTGCTCGGCACCATCATAAGTGAGCTTCTCGTAGATTTCATCGGAGAGAATGAAGATGTCTTCTTCAGCAGCGACTTCGGCCAAGGCGCGAAGCTCGTCGCGGGTGTAGACCGAACCGGTCGGATTGCCGGGCGAATTGATGATGATCATCTTCGTGCGAGGAGTCATCGCATTTTCGAAATCCTCAGCGGTGAGCTTCCAGTTGTTCTCTTCGCGGGTCTCGACGATGACGGGTTGACCGCCGACGAGACGAACCATCTCGGGATAGCTGAGCCAATAGGGAGCAGGAATGATGACTTCGTCTCCTTCATTCACCACGGCGGCGATGGCATTGAAGCAGGATTGCTTGGCACCATTGCTCACGATCACTTGGCTGGACTTGTAGTCAAGGCCGTTGTCTTTAAGAAATTTTTGGGAAATGGCTTGGCGAAGCTCTGGAATACCGGCGCTCGGGGTGTATTTCGTGCGACCTTGTTGGAGGGCGGTGATAGCGGCTGCCTTGATGTGCTCAGGCGTATCCATGTCAGGCTCACCCGCTCCAAAACCAAAGACTTCGATGCCCTCGGCCTTCATGGCTTTGGCTTTACTGTCGACAGCCAGTGTGAGGGAGGGGGTCAATAATTTAAGTCGGGTCGCTGTTTCCATAGATGATGTTGTTTAAATAAGGTCTTGTTTTATAAATTGAGGGCCTACCCACCGAAGTGCTTGGCAGTTCCGTATCAAGAGCCGTGAAAGATAGCTTCAGCCATTTGTCGGAGTCAACAAACTTCGGCCGGGTGATAAGGATTATCGTCGTTTTTTACTTCAACTCCGCTGCAGCAGGAGCGTCAGCGAGCAGAGTCGCACTTTGCTGCGCGATCGGGCCAGCGGGAATTGTGGGATCACCGGCAAGTAGTCGCGGGAGCATAGGGGCCTTCTCTCCTCCTGTAACGACCCAGAGAATATGACGGGAGCGGTTCAGGATAGGATAGGTGAGGGTCATGCGTCGGCGGTTTTGGTAAACTCCCGTGAGCGCGACTTCGGCGTTATGAACCTCGCAAACTGGGTCGCCCGGAATGAGGGAGGCCGTGTGGCCGTCCGGTCCTAGCCCCAAGTGAGCCAGATCGATCACCGCTGGTTGTCCGCAAATGGAACGAAGAAGCTCCGTGTACTCTTGGCAAGCTTGGTCCAGATCCCCCATCTCGACTGGCATGGCGTGAATTTGTTCCTGTGGGATGGGGGCATGGGAGAGCAAGCTTTCACGAAGATGAGTGAGGTTTCGGTCAGGGTCCCCAACTGGAGCGATGCGCTCGTCAACCTGAACGACGTGCACTTTCGCCCATGGCACATCTTCGTTGGCGAGCGCGCGTAGCATTTGCCATGGCGTGCGACCGCCACTGACAGCCATGACAAACAATCCACGGGCAGCTACGGCGCTACGGGCATCGCGGGCGATGATTTGAGCGGCGCGGGCAGCAACATCATCAGCGGTTGGCAGAGTTTCAATTTGCATGCGGGATTTCATAAACACGGAACCGCTCGCGGTCACGCTTTCAATGAAATCGGAGCGCGAGTGAAAACTCGCACAACCAGTGCCGGCGGCGGGACTCGAACCCGCACACCCCTTTCGGGATAAGGGATTTTAAGTCCCTTGCGTCTGCCATTTCGCCACGCCGGCATTTGGTTATTGGCTACCATGGGAAGCCAACGTTCAATGAGTGAAACCGAAGCCCCAAGGTCGAACGAGCGCCGAATCTCTCCCCTCTCCCTCTAGTCCGCAAGAGCAAAATCGCAGCAACTCCAATCTCGGACTTTAAAAACTAAACCTTCCTGACAAAACAGGCCTTCAGTCCCATGGCCGCGCCCTCGATCTTGCAAGAAATCTCATGGTCACCATCCACAAGGCGAATCCCTTTGGCCTTGGTTCCCCCTTTCAGAACTTGCGAGGATCCCTTCAACTTGAGATCCTTGATCAAAGCCACGGAGTCCCCATCGGCAAGAACGGTGCCGAAAGCATCCTTCACCACTCGCGCTTCTGAAGTTGCTGCCTCGCGAGGCCATTCATGTCCACAGGTGACGCATTCCCATTGCTCCGCGTGCTCGAGGACTTCAGGCATTTCACACATCGGGCAAGCGGGTTTATTCATATCCGGCAGACTAGTCCCATCTACCTGTGGCACTCAACCGTCAACTTGCCATTCCGACTCCCGTACTAGGTGAAGTCCTCCAGAAAAAAGCGTTAAATAATATTGTCACACGGAGCGAATATGCGAGATTCGGCGCGGCAACTTGCCTAGAAAGGAGGCGGACAATTATAATGAAATTTGCAACTATCGCTGCCGTGGCAGCTCTCGCAGTGGCAGCTCTCGGCCTTGGCGCATGCGCCAGCAAGCCAAAGCAGGCTCCTGCTCCAAGCACAATCCATACGTCCAAATAAGACGTCCCTTAAGGCCGGGCGGACCGTGTGTCCGCCCGACCTTATACCTTTACCCACTTCTTTTTTCTTTCCTCTCCTATTTCTCGGGTAGAGGTTTTTTTATGCCAATCAGGCGGCAATGTGAGATACACTGCAAACTACCCAATATGGCTCCCCAATCACTGGATCGATGAAAACAAAAAAACTGACAAAATCAAATAGGCCCATTGTGGGAGTGGTGATGGGAAGCCGCTCGGATTGGACGACTATGAAAGAGGCTTCGGCCATGCTCAATCTCATGGGCATCGCGCACGAGTGTCGCGTCGTCTCCGCCCACCGGACTCCAGATCTTTTGAGCGACTATGCCAAAGAAGCTGCCAAGCGAGGATTGAGGGCGATCATCGCCGGCGCGGGTGGGGCTGCCCACCTCCCAGGCATGCTGGCGGCTCACACGCATGTACCTGTGCTCGGTGTGCCGGTCGAGAGCCATGCTCTCCGCGGTCAAGACTCGCTTCTGTCCATCGTTCAGATGCCGGCTGGCATTCCCGTGGCCACATTTGCCATCGGTGTCGCCGGAGCAAAAAATGCCGCTCTTTTTGCCGCATCCCTTTTGGCTCCAGAGATGCCTGCCGTTCTTAACGCGCTTTTAACATTCCGACAGAAGCAAACGAACGACGTTCTCGATATCTCACTGGATTGAATACGCGAACGGACCGGGCAGAGCGAGGGATCGCCACCGCGATCGAGATTCTTCGAGCGGGAGGCATCGTCGCGCTGCCAACGGAGACGGTATACGGACTCGCAGGCGAAGCACTTTCACCCGACGCTTGCGCCGCAATTTTCGAGGCGAAGGTCCGCCCACTCTACGATCCACTCATCGTTCACCTTCCCTCACTCGATTGGCTCTCTCGCCTCACCTCCCCTTCCCCGCTCGCATTCGCGCTGGCTGAGAAGTTTTGGCCTGGACCGCTGACCATGGTGCTGCAACGCAATCCCTCTGTGCCCGACATCGTGACGGCAGGTCAAGATACGGTCGCTGTAAGAATGAGTGCCCACTCCGCGTTTCGCTCTGTGGTGGAGGGCTTCGGCAAACCTTTGGCCGCCCCCAGCGCCAATCGATTCGGTCGGATCAGCCCGACCGCCGCCGAGCATGTGATGAGAGAGCTTGGCGGGCGTATCCCTTTCATACTGGATGGCGGACCCTGCCGCCATGGGATTGAATCCACCATCGTTCACGTCTTAGACGACCGACTGCAAATTCTCAGGCAGGGACCCGTCACTGAGGAGCAGTTGCGCGAATTTGCACC
>CAYRTN010000081.1:0-7144 GCA_964427235.1 uncultured Chthoniobacter sp.
AGTTGATGAGAGGGATGACCTCGAGCTTGAGAACGACATCCTGATATTGGATGTTTGAAGTGATCGAGCTGCCATTTCCCGAAAATCCACCACCCGTCGCGCTGGTGAGGGACTGCGTGGGAACGGGGACTTTTTGCCCAGAGAGGATCGTCGCCTTGCGGTTGTTTGTTGTATAAATGACGGGACGCGACAATGTACGGAATCGATTTGTGCTTTCTAAAAAACGAGCAAAGACATCGACAGAGTCGGCAATCGTTCCGTACATCGTGAGTCCAGACAGAGCGGAAAGGGCTGGAGTGAGGGAACCCGGATTCACGATGCTGGCAGGATTCGGAAATCCGCCGGGGAGTTGCGTGGGGTTCAGAGCCGTTGCAGCGATACCGCTCCCATCGGAATTGCCCAAGAAGTTACTGATCGGGGAAAATCCTTTATTTCGAATAAGATAACTCACCCCGTATTCCATCCCCTTATCAAGACGAAGTTGGCCGATGACCACAGCGAGATAGACTTGCTTTGGGCGTTGGTCGAGGAGTTGGAGAATCTGCTTTGCGCGCAGCTTGCTCTCCGGCGGGCCAAAGACAATCACGCTGTTGGAATTATTATCCGCAATCAGGCGAATCTCACCTATTGTTACGGACTGGGGAGCCCCCTGCTCAGTTTCATTACTCAAGCGATCAGGGCGAGTCATTCCGTTGCTACCGGACAATGAGTCATTTGAGTTGTTTGAGTTTCTAGAATTCCCTTGCGAATTAGAAAGCGGGTTGGAGTTTTTACCTTGATTGGATGAGTTTGAGCTCCCTCCGGTTCCACCCTGCTGATCGCTGTCCTTCTCAGCAAGCATATCGCTAAGGACTGGGAATATGTCGTTCACCGGAACATAATTCAGAACACGCACATAGGGTTCTTCAAAATCGGCCGAGGAGTCGAGCTGGGCGATCACGTCTTTGACATAGCGGTAGTTTTCCGTGCGCGTGACCACGAGAACGCGATTGGTGCGCTTATCCGCAACGAACTTGGCCTTGCCAGCCAAGAGACGATTCTCGTAACGGGCGCTGGATCCAGTACCCGCAACGGTCGGCACCGGTTGCCCCTCTTTCGGTTGTGGTGGTGTATTCCCGCCGCCTGCCCCCGACTTCGCCGTCTCCTCCTTACCGAACATTTCATCGAGCATTTCCACCACACGTTCCGAATTAGCGCGCTTGAGAGTGATGAACTCCGTCACCACGCGGGCCGGCTCAACATCAATCAAATCGATAATTCCAATTGCTTTACGTATCACCGGAGTTTTATCCGTGATGATGAGGGCATTCGTATTTGGGACAGGCACCAGAGAACCAAACGCATTGATTTGAACGACGCCTTGAATGACGGCGATGGCTTCCTCAGGAGAGACAAATCCAAGCGGTTTGTAAAAACTCACGACCTTATCGCCATCCACCGGCAATGCATTAACCTCGCTTAAGAGCGGAAGCCCTTCCGTGCGAGGAGCGCGACTTGGGCCGAGTATTTTGATCGTCTGAGCATCAACCGGCACGATACTGTAGTTATTCAACAGCAGGGAACTTTCGATGATGGCGATCGCATCTTTGCGAGGAACTGGCTTTGCCACCATGATCGAGAGTTCCTGACCTGCGAGATTCGAGTCGCGAATGATCCTCTTACCTGTTAGCGTCTCATAGAAGGAGATGACATCCAGAACCGAGTTTTTCGGAAAGGTGATGCTAACCGTCTCGCTTGCATCGGCTGCGGTTGGTGCCGGAAGCGTAGGGGTTACAGGTGATCCTTGCGCCAGAATCTGCGGGTCTGGTTGCTGAGCGGGAGAAAGGAGCGGCAGCGTAAGAAGAAGGACTAAGAAGATTTTTTTCATTTGCCTGAATTAGGTTGGGCTGGAGGATTCTGACCGGATATGACTCGGCGACGTATAACCCGCCGGGGTGGTTGGGATGGATCCTGCGGTTGGGCTGGATTGACAGCGCCTGGTGGAGGTTGGGATCCCGGCGGAGGTTGAACTGCATTGGGGACCATCGGAACAGGGGCGACTTGCTGTTGCTGGTCGCCTGCAACTTCCGCATACGCAACTGTCGTTACCTGACCATCAATGCGAATGCTGGCCTTCATCTTTTGTGGATTTAAATCGGGCAGATATTCCAAGAGGACGTTGCCCGAAGAGTCTGGATTTTTACCCAGCATGAGCCGATTCTGCGTGTTTTTATCCACTATAAAAACAACAGGTTCCTCATTGATGGTTGCGGACCCTGTGATCGAAAACCTTTCCGCCATGGGAGCACTCTCCTCTGCGGTGGGAAGGGAAAATGGCGAGCGATCAAGGAGGATTTGAAACTTCTCCATCGATCGGGGCTGCAACCAGAGTGCATCGGCCTGATCGCTAGCGAGGCTCACCGCGCATGTACTTACTATGAAAATGAGAGCAAGTGGGATTTTCATCACGAACCAGTGGATTCACCGCCTTTAGTCGGCGGAACGTAATACTGGCGAATTTCCATGTCCATCACGACGTTCGGCGGCTCGCTATCACTGCGAATAGTCATCTTGCTCACCGCGCGCCATGCTATGGGGGACTGCAATTCAAATAAAAACCGAGCTATCCCGGCAAAGGGCCCACTGAGTTTCGTCTGCAAAAGAGCAGAGTTCCCAGCACTTCCTGTGACGGATGGCATCAACGTCTCCTCAACGACCTTGACTCCCGCCTTTTCGGCTTCAGTCCGCACCGAATTGAGCAGCGCAGTGCTAGCTCCATCGCCTGTGTTCACAGGCGCAGGATGTTCCTCCATCCAACCCTGAGCAGTCTGTATCGACTCGGCGGCGATCATCCAGGATTTCGCCTCCGCGAGCGCGGAGCGGGTTTGCGCCATATTCACCGCAATGCTTTGTTTACGAACCATCCAAGCACGAACGCCAAAGAGGTTCAGTGCCAAAAACACAGCCGCTCCAAAGATCACGAGAAGCCTTAGTTCATTCTTCGCTGGTTTTCGCATCGGGACGTACTCCTTCCATTTCAAAACGGACCTTATTGCGGCCGACCAACTGAGGTTGGCGCGAGGTCCAATCGTAATCCTGCAAAAGCGGGACTTTTTTTATTCTCTCAAAATAATCGTAGGCTTGGGCCACATCCGCAGCCTCGCCGGCAATAGTGAAACGCCCACTATCGAAGCTATATTGGGTTAGTCGCACTTGTTCGCTCGGGATTTCGGCCGCAACGGCCGCAAGTTGGTCGATCGCAAAAGAGGCGGGGTCCACAGCCGCACGAAACTCCTTCCACTCTGTCACTAGTTTATGCGCTCCGGAGGCGGCACCCTCGATCGAGTGAAGCTCCGACGCGAGACGAGAAAGCTGGATGCGGCGAACGAGAAGGTCGCCCGATACGAACAACAATATCAGCGTGTATAAAGCGATACCTCCGACCGCAAAAAAGAGAAACTTCTGCCAGCGAGTCCGCTTCTCCATTTCCACTTTCGCACTGGGCGGTGCCGGATTGGTATAGGTGCCCGGTAAAAATGGAGGTGGTGGAACGGGCGAATGCTCGAGATCGACCTGCAACGTATCGCGCAGCTCCGTCCGATCCTCAAAAGAAAAATCGCCAATCAATCTCAACCTTGCCGGCATACGAAGAGTCACCCCCTCGGATCGCAGACGCATAGCCGTCCGGGTAATGATTCCGCAAAGTGGCGCTCCGATAGAAATCTCGCCCGTACAGGCAAAATAGACGCACTTTTTATCACGATAAAATGCAAAGCAAATCTCGCCCCACTCGCGCCAAACAATCACATCCTCCGCATCGGGATCACATAAACGAGCGGGAAACTCAAACGTCGCAGCTTTGGAATAATAGTCTTGGGCTCGGTCGTCATCGATGGAGGACAATGCGAGAACAAGAGAACGTCCGTCCTTTTCAAGAATCGGAATACCATAAACCTCGGCATTTTTTTTGAGCAGGTGACGACTCAGCAACTCGAGCTCCGCAAGCTCGGTTGGATCTCCTTGTGGGGAAATCCACACCGGCACAGCCAAAAGACTGCGCGTGGGAACAGCCATCATCAAATGACGTGCGACCCCAAGGGACTTCGACGAAAAATCGGGCTCTGGCGCAGGAACGGAATTGGTGGGCGTTTTCCAAAACTCCCAACCGCTTGCCCCCGGACGCAAAACGAAATCCACAGGAGAATGCTTCATTTTTCCTCCCAACTCATCATTTGCGAATTTGGGTCAGTCCCCGATACGACTGTGATTTTGTGAGCCACGCCTCCACACCAACCAGTGGACTCGATGCAGCGCAAGTCTCCTGATGTGTCAAAAAACTCCAGCAACCCAGCGCGTTGACGCGATCCGAGACCAAGGAAAGCGGCGACGTCTTCGAGCGAGGTGAGTTTTTGGTCATCGTCCGTTCCATCGATCCCATCCTGCCCAGCTCGCATCTCGAGAAGAGATTGGCACTGCATTGGCGTAAATTCGGCGAGCGCCGTGAGTGAGGATTCCGTGGCATGTTGGATGCTGATCTTGCCACTATACCAAATCGTGAAGTAGTTCTGCCAGCCATCCTTTGCAGAAAGTAGAGGTGAGAGGTTCATTACGGCCTCCATTTCCCGAATGTGCTTGAGAGGCCTATTCGCGGGATATCCGCGTTTGCCCGCTCTCTCATACTCACCTCGCTCGGCCCCCTTGAGGGACAGAAAATCATCCCCATCGATCCAATCAATCAGGCTATCGATAGCCGCATCAGTCGTACCGATATCCGCTCCCCAAGAAGTAAAAAGACGAATAAAAATCGATCTGTTATTATTCTGAATCCAGAAATTCGGATTAAGCTTAGCCGATTCATTGGTGATTTTCACCTCAAAGCCCTCCCCATTCCTACTTCCTTTGCCCAATAAGGGATCGCCCGGTTTGACTAAGGGATTTTGGCCGATCGCAATTCCACTCAACGCCATTTGCCGCGCGATAAATTTTTTTTCAGCCCGAGTCTCGCTATCCATCCAACTGCTAACCGACCCAGCGAGAAGTACGACCAAGCCGGCGATAAAAGCGATGCACCATAGAACGAGAGGAAGCGCGGCAGCCCGCCGGAGGTTAGTTCTTTTCATTTTTCGGAGGCGGACTGGGCTGCGGAGTCGGCTGATCAGGAGTTTGCGGTGTGTGAGGCGGCGCAACCTGAGGCGCAGCAAGTGGGGGAATCCAGAACTGAACATCGATCGGGGAACCGGGCAACTCTCGATAGTCGAACTGCAATCGCACAGCTTTGGGACGAGCACTACCTTCAGGCCATTCCTCCTTCCACTCACCAGCTTCGTAGAAAGACCACACCACCCGCTCTATGCCAGGCAGGATCGAAATCCAAGGGCCCGATGCAAGAAATCGCTCCACCTCGCTGCCCTCAAGCCCACCGGGAACACGCAACAAAGCAAATGCACGAGATCCATCAGACCTTGGACGCGCCCCCAGCACCAACTCACCACCACCCAAACTCGGGATTCCAAAAACACCCGTCGCCTCGCGAAAGACGATCTCCGGCACGGGGGCACCGCGATTGGATTTGCCGATTCGTAAAAACACCTGCCCATCCGCCGGAATGGCGAGAAAGGCATCACGGGTCACTTTTAAAAAAGCCTCTAACCGCCGACACCCCGCTTGAGCGGAAAGCGTGGCCTTCGTAGCCTCCATGGCTGCGGAACTGATCTTGTAGACCGCTCCACTGATGAGTCCAAGGATCATAAGCGCGAGGATGACCTCAAAAAGGGTAAATCCGGATACGGCCATGCGCTTGGAGGTGCGAATCATGGTCTGTAGAGCAAAACCTCCGCCGTTTCCTTTCCTGCTCCACCCTTCCAATCTGCAGTCACCTTGAGCGTCCACATCCCGGGAAGAAGGGTCCCATTAGTGGTTTGTATTTCCGCTTGCTCAAGCGTCTCCAAAACGTGGATCCCATTATTTGTTCGCCCCTCGATCTCTCTCCGACCATCGGTGGGCGGATCGCTCATCGCCGTGGCCAATCGGGACTCTATAACGACCCTAGATAAAGCCCGTTGACGCGCCATCAAGGCTGCATCAACCGCAGACTGCAAGGCGATCGACAATCCCGTGACGGCAATGGCAAAGACTCCAAGTGCAATGATCACCTCAAAAAGAGTGAAGGCGCGATTAGTCATTATCCGTCACAATGAGAGCCGTCAGCGGATCGAATTTCACAATAAGTGATTCACCTGCTTTTCCAATACGGAAGCTAACCGGTTCGCAAATGCCCACGCTATTGAACTCCCAATATTCCAGCTTCTCGGGCTTTCGGAACTTGCTTTCGGTGAGTCTTTGGATTTGCAGTTTCCACCCCTTCGGAAGCTCGGCGGACGAAGTCGATGACCCACTCGATAACAATCCACGTTCAGTGACGCGCAATCGACGTGCTTCCCCCGAATTGATCGCTGCAGTCTGAGCGGAAGTCGCCGCACTTTGTAACTGCCTAGCTATTTCCTCAGAAGCGCTATCCCCGTAAGAGGAAATAATCATCGGCACAGTGACACCGAGCAAAATCGCCACAATACCCAACGCAAGAAGGATCTCAAAAAGCGTATAACCTCGACTGGAGCAAAACGGCTTATTTGCCGATATCATCATCGCTCTCCTTGCCGTCCGGCCCGAGCGAGTAAACATCGAAGCCGCTAGCATTCTTTTTACCGGGATTGCGATAAATATACTCTGCCCCCCATGGATCGATCGGAACGGACTTCATGAGTTGCTTCCAGCGGCGAGGACGTGGCTCAGTACTAGGTTGAGAAACCAAGGCTTTCAGCCCCTGCTCGGTGGTGGGCATACGGTAGTTCAGCATCTCGTACGTCCTCAACTGCATCGAAATGGCCTCTATATCGCTATTAACCCGCTGTTCTTTGGCGACATCGATGTTTCCAACGAGCATATAAATAGCTGACCCCACAAGCACGGCAATGATGCCGAGCACGAGCATGATTTCAAAAAGCGTGTATCCAGACTGGTCGAATCTCCCTCGGCGTTTCTTCAATGGCATCAACATGAGATAACCTATCGCGCAGGTGACCGGCTAGGGCAAGCCTTTGTCGTGAGTTAGGCCGTGCGTAAATCTCCCCAACATTGGTTTGCATGGAGAGAGGATTTGCGTGAT
>CAYRTN010000082.1:0-7133 GCA_964427235.1 uncultured Chthoniobacter sp.
CATAAAAAACAGGCACACGCTTTTCGTGAGCCAGTTCAAAAATCTCGCGACCATGCTCCGCTAGGAGGGCCTTATTGCCGGTGACCACGATTTTCCCTGCGTGGATCGCTTTTTTAACGAAAGCCAACGGAATATCGATTCCCCCCATGAGCTCCACCACCACATCGATCGAGGAATCCAACAAGAGATCATCAGGCGACGTCGTGAAAATCTCAGCGGGGGCATCTACGTCACGAACCTTTTGAAGATCGCGAACGGCGATGCGGCGAACTTCAAACTTCACACCTAGCCGCTGCTCAAGCAAGGAGCCGTTGCGAAGGAGGTTTTTGTAAACCCCAGCTCCCACCGTTCCAAATCCGGCCAATCCAATTCCTATTTTTCTGATCATCGAAGAACGGGGAATATCACCGCTCCACCTAGGCAGTGTAAAGCCAGAACGCGAAAAAATCAGGCCCAGTCCTGCAACTGGCTCGGCTCTTGCGTGTGATAGGTCGTTTTAGAGATCTGCCTCATCTGGCGAATGCGCACACGAGCTTGGTTTAACTCGTCCAGCTCAGCCTTCATCGACTCCACCACGCGGTCGAGTTCACTCCGATTGGCCTCTCTTAGGGCATCAGCCACAGCCAACCTTTTTTTAATTGCGTCCGCTTTCGCGGGCGGAAAATCGATTTTTTCTAAAAGCTCAGAAATCGCAAAAGCCAAATCGGCCTGCTGAGGGAGGAGCTCCAGCAAGTTTTGAGCTTCATTTCTCCTAATAAAAAAAACCTCCGAACGGAGGTTTTTTTCATACTGATTGAGAAGAGCATCGAGACGCTTCTCATCATTAGAAAGCGTGGGTTTGGATATCAGCATTTGGCACCTAAGCCAGCTTCGACACTTACCGTAGCCTGCACTGAGGCGGTTTGCAGCAACATCTGAGCCCAAGCCTCACGAATGTCTTGCACAAAACCAGCAACCACCTTGATTTTGTCTAGGCTCTTTTCTCGGTTGGCTTGGTTAAGTTGATCCTGCATGAAATCATATAGGCGATAAAGATTCTCCGAAAACTCTCCACCTTTCTCCATGTTCAAAGTGGCTTGCAACTCGGTAATAATCGCTTGGGTGCGCTGAATATTGTTATGAATTTGCTCATTCCGGCGCGCAAAGTTTTCCTCTTGAAATCCAATTTCGGCCGCTGCCATGAATCGCAAAGCCCCATCGAACAACATCAAAACCAGTTCCCCAGGGGATGCTGTGGTCGTCGCTGTTTTGCGATAAATATTAAGTGGGTTGTTTGACTTCAAAAGCTTTAGGTTTGATCAACCTTATGCAACTTGGCAGAAAACTCAACTAAAAATCAAGGTAGAATCTGTTTATTAAGATTTTCTCCGGAGTTATTAAGGAAAGATCCCACCAACATTGTTGCAATACCATTAACAACATTGAGCGATGGATATGAAGGGTCTGCATACCACTCCATGCCTTTCTTGACTTCACCATTTCTCACTTCAAGCGAGGCACCCTGCCATTCTCTTACCATTTTACGATAGGGTGTTTCTACTGTATCGGTGACAGGCTGCTTGGCTGGATGATCAGTTTTTCCTGCAGATATGACGGAGTCCCGAACCGGAACTTCACTAGCTCCGACCTGCGGTGTGGACATACTGCTTTTCGCAGTGGTCGCATTGACCTCCGGCCACACTGGTGATGTCGGAGGCGCGATAGGTTGTAGGTTATTCATAGGAATTTATTTATTTCTTTGGTTTTTTGCTTCTCACTTTTTCAAGTCAGAAATGGATTTATAATTTATGATATCGGCAGTTTGGGCCGTTTATTTAGTCAATTTTTAATTAGAATTTCCGGAGAAAGTTTTTGTGAGGTACGAACTTTGTTGCTGATACATCGACTGAGCTTTCTCCATAGCAATGTAGGATGCTTCCATTGTTGCTCTTTGAGCCTCAAGTTGACGATCAATAGCAGCAATCTGAGCGTCTAGACTTTTATTTTGGCTAGTTATGGAGTCTAACGTATTTTTAATGGAGCCTTTGGCTGTTCCACTATCCTCAACAAGATTGCCCAACAGATAATCCATCCGCTCAATGAGCCCGCCAGAAGGAATTGTTCCACCACTCTTCGTATTAAAATAGCTAAATACATCGCTGGCAGATTCCGCTAACTTCGAACTCAAGAGCGTGGCGTTCGTAACGGAAATCGTATTTGCAATACCAGAAAAGCCAACACCTATGTCGGAGAGTCTTTTAATGGAACCACTGACACCAGACCCTTCTTTGTAGATCATCTCGCGCAGGGACTTAGAGATTTGTGACAACTCGCGATTGCTGGAAAGAATGCCTGCGGTCACCTTGCTACCAACCGTTGTCACTTTGGTATATTTCTCAATAGCCGCTTGCACCGCATTATATTTTTCAACGAAAGAGTCGATCGAGACTTTTGTTGCAGAACTATCGGCGGCCACAGTAACCACATCTGTTCCAAGACTCGAAGCGGTCACGGTCAATCCTGTTATTCCATGCGCGTCGGCGTCCAAGGTATTCGTACGACTCGCAAGAATACCTCCCCCGTTAACCTGAAACTCCGCATCCGTTCCATTAACAAGCGTCCCCTCAGTGAGCCCTAGAGAGCCAGCTAATCCGCCAGTATCTTCGGAAACAAAGATTCCCGTATTGCCAGTCGTATCATTGGTCAGAACAAAGCGACCGGCAGCGGCATCTAGCGAGGCAGTCACTCCGGCAGCAGAATCGTTAATTCGAGTGATCAGAGTCTGCAAACTATCCGAAGAAGTATCATAGGAGATAGATGTCCCATTAATTAGAAAAGTTGAACTTGTTCCAGCGGCTGGAGGGTTGGCCAGATTTGCCGAATCAATCGGACCGGAAAGTTTAATGGACCCAAGCGAGGCAGAACTACTAGGATTAGCCCCACTTGAAAGCCGCATCGCGAGAAGAAAGTTACTAGTGTCGTTGGAGGCCCCAAGCACAACTGAAGAAGCACCGCCGTCGAGCGATACCCTATCGGTGCCGGAGTCATAGGACGCTGTCACACCAGCACCGGAAGCATTGATATTTGCAATGACACTATCCAACGTGTCCGAACTAGCGATCGTAACAGCCTTGCCATTAATCGTGAAATTTCCACCAGTAATAGCGCGCCCGAGAGGCTGACTTGAAAGAGGTAAGCCAGGATCGATAGATGCCGCCAACCTTGAGTCCCCAGGCAGCATCCCCGTTTTCCCATTCAGCTTAGCGGCCGATGCAAGAGTGTTGAGCGAAAACGTATATTTGCCGGCACTTGCAGTTGTTGCAGCACTCGCGGTCCAGCCTGTTGCAGCTCCACCAAGCGTTGCGCTTCTTTTGCGAAGAGCATCCTGCGATCCCAATCTGGCGATATTGGTTTTTAGGTCAGCTAAAAGCCCCTTTATTTCGTTAATGGCGCTGGCCTTGGAGTTATTCTTAGACTGATCGGACTGCATCCGCTTTTGCGGAGTACGACTCACCTCTATAAGTTGATCCACCATCGATTTCCAATCGAATCCCGAGGCTAATCCTGATAATGCCATTCCCATATTTTATATAAATCGTCAGAAACTAAAAAAACTTGAGGGAAAATTGAAACTATTTATCAAAAGTTCAAATGATCCACAGCTTCTTCAAGTTTGCAGGCTGCCACAAAACTCTTATCATAGCAATAACTATTAGGCCCATGCCATTCACCATCATAAAGTTAAAAATCCCTGTTTTTATCTCTCTTTTAATCGCTGATAAGTTTCCAACGATATCTTAAGAGAAAATTTGAGATTGCAATTCAACTATAGTCCGTTTGGTCGCGCCTTGATGGATTTCTAGGCATTTCGCTGCCTTTACGACCATTTCGGCGCGACGCGCAGGGTCAGAGAGGAGGGCTTCGATAGCATTGCGGATTTGGCAGGCATCGTCCACTTCAATGGCTCCCTCCTCATGAAGAAAAGCGCGAACAAGCGTCGAGAAGTTCTGCATATGAGGGCCAAAAATAACAGGCGCTCCAGCAGCGATAGCTTCAGCGGGATTCTGCCCACCCTTAGCACAGAGACTTTTTCCAACAAAGACGACTGTTGCACAGCAATACCAGCCAGCCAATTCGCCAGTCGTGTCGACGAGAAGCACATCGGGCCTCCCCTCAGAAAAGGGCTTATTCCGGCGCATAACCGTGAGCCCAGCCTGCGCGAGTTGACGCGCGACCGTTTCCGCCCTTTCGTGGTGACGGGGCACGAGGATGAGAAACAAATCCGGGTGGAATTGACGAAGCTGCTTGTAAACCTCAGCCAAAATGACCTCTTCCCCCTCAAAAGTACTGCCCCCAAGAAGAATGGGAGCGTCCTTCAAAACCCCGACCGCTTCCAGTACGGGTCGAAAATCGCGCACAGGTCGCGGTGCCGTAGTGCTGTCGTCAAATTTGATGCTACCCGTGAGCACGAGCTTAGAGGGATCGAGGCCGAGTGATTTCCAGCGATCGATATCGCGAGGCTCTTGGAGGCAGAGAAGATTGAGCTGATTGAAAACCGGGGCCATGAGCCAGCGTGCGGCGCGATATCGCTTTTCCGAACGCGGAGAAAGACGGGCATTCACCAGCGCCGCCTTGGCGCCCATTCGTCGAACCTCCCAAAGAATATTTGGCCAAACTTCCGCTTCCACCAGAATGAGACAGCACGGACGGATCAATCTGACGACCCGGCGGGCGACAGGGTAAAAATCGAGCGGATTATAAATCGGTTCCAACCAAGCTGATTTTCGACTGACAGCGAGTTTGAAGCCCGTCGAGGTGGTGGTCGAGAGAACAAATGCAAGCTCAGGATCAGCCTCGCGCATCGACTGGATCAGCTTCAGCGCGATATTCACTTCACCGACGCTCACGGCATGAACCCACACCCGATTCGTACCCGCAATTTTTTCGCGGACACCGGCTGAATAGATCCCAAAGCGCTGACCGAACTTATGCCTGTAACTCCCCCGCCGCGTCATTCGGATCAGAAATCCCGGCAGTAAAAGCAAGAGCACAATCGGGAAAAGCAGGTTATAAAAAAAGCGAACGACTCGGATCATTTCTTGGCCAAGTAAAGGATTTCGCTGCCGCCATATCGCTTGGCTTTGACCACCTCGAAGACGCTTTCGTCAAGCGTTCCTGCGGCCTGTTTTTCTAAGACAAATAATCCGCCGGGCTTCAGTGCTGCGGCCAACTTGAGAGAAGCCGCCAAGGCATCCGCATGCTTCACATCCTCTGGTTTTTTGGAGTAAGGCGGATCAGCAAAAATAATGTCAAAACTCTCCGGCGGGGCGTGCAAATCCAGAAACCGGTAGACGTCCATCGTTTGAACGCTGGCCGAGACTCCTGCCATCCGGAGATTCTCATGAATACAGCGAATGCAGCGTTCGTTGCTGTCCACCAAGACAGCTCCATAAGCACCGCGGCTGAGGGCCTCTATTCCCATGGCTCCAGAGCCTGCAAAGAGATCTAAAACGACGGCCCCCGGAACCAAGTCGCCAAGGCTAGAAAAAACAGCCCCCTTGACCCGATCCATCGTTGGCCTGAGTCCATCTGGCGGAGCTTTGAGTGGACGCCCGCCGGCGCTACCTGAAATAATCCGCATCGTCTCTTAAGAACCCGGGGTTGCCACGGGGACCGGTTGCGTTGATTTCTTTTTTTTCTGCCCTTGAGGTGGGCGAAGGAAGCTGTTGATGAGCCCTCCGATATCCTGCCCAATGCGAGCGCCGACCAATTTGTCGAGAAGATCGGTCTTCGGACGGGCGAGCGTGCCGGAAATACGGAATGGCATGTGCGTATAGCCATCAATTTCCGAGGGCTCAAAATTACTGCCGATAAGTCCCCGGGATTCCTTGCGCATTTTCTCATTCACATGGAATCGCGCCCCGAGCCGGAGCGCCCCGTCAAAACCAGTTTCACCGCTCGCATCCATAATGAAGTTGTTCGAGGCGATGGATATTTTATCGACCAAGACCTTGCCCTCGCGAATCGTCAAGTTCGCATCGGCCTGCTTGAGATCGAGCATTTTCAGCTCATCCACGCGCAGAAGCTCCCCGAGTTGCCGGATCACATCCAGAGGCTCCAAGCGCGCCTCCACGAGGGACGCGGAAACGTAACCCTCATACGACGAGGCGAGACCCACCGTTCCGTCAAGGGTACCGTTGGCGAAAAGTTTTCCGCGTTTTCCACCCCCATCGATCCCTGCCTCCTCAGACAGGTTTTTGACAGAAACATTCTGAACTGCCATCCAGCTTTCAAACGAGGGAACAGGCTCGGGCGTCACGGCCAAGCGCGCAAAAATGCTGCCGCCAGCCCAGTCGGCAACCACATCAGAAAAAACCAACTTTCCGCCGCTCCATTCAAAACGAGCGGTCAAATGCGAGGGGTGAAAAAAACCCGCCAGTGTGATTTTTTCAATGCAGATTTTTCCAGTCAGGGATCGATCCTTGGCAACATGGGACTCCATCGAAAGGTTCTCAAACTCAAGTAAAGGCTGCCCCATGGCGTCGTAAAAAATCGCCTTTCCGTTACGGACCTTCACCGCATCCACCTGAACCTCGGGGTGAGTGCGGATTTGGGAAACCTCGGAGACCGATTCGGGCGCGGCAGAGGTTAGAGGCGGTTTTACAGCCGGCGGCGAGAGCAAGACAGGCCCCACATCAGGAACCGAAAGCGAAAGCACAGCGGGTGCGGGCGGAGCTACCGTTGCGAACTTCGCTATCGGCCATCTGCCGGATGAAGTCGGTGTGGATATAAGAACTGGGTTCAAAAAAACCACTTCCTTGACCTCGATTTCACGTTGAAGCAGGGATAGAAGATGAACACGAACTCGCAGTGAGGAAATCGAAAGCTCAGGAACTTTGGAGTGACCTTGCTGAAGTACGCTGAGGCCAGAAAAAGTGAATCCCGACCAAGGCGTGAAAGAGGAATGCTCAATTTTCACAGGCACTCCAGCAGCGCGAGAAATGGCTGCCCTCATCCGGTCCTGAACGCTTCCAGATTGCAGGTAGATATTTACAAAAAGAATGAGCACAGCAAGGAGAATCAATACCCCTCCGGCAGCAATCAGAATTGGCTTGGCAATCGAACGCACACGAACAAGCTACCGCTCCTATCCC
>CAYRTN010000083.1:0-7112 GCA_964427235.1 uncultured Chthoniobacter sp.
CGGCATCATCTTTGATTCGGCTGAACCTTCGTATGCCGAGCACGGTGAGCATTCCTGCAATTCCCGATATTGCTGCGCCGATGGAAAGCCAGAGGAAAGACCGCGCATTAGCCCCAATGGTGATGGCAATCAGGAATGCTCCCGCAATTCCGGGGAGGGTTGCATGGCCCAGTGTGTCACCCATGAGCGAGCGTTTGCGTAGAAGCAGAAAAGTCCCCACCAATCCCGCTGCCGCACCGAAAACACAACTCCCAGCGAGTACGACCCTCGTATTGTGATCCTGTAACAGAAGCACTCGCCAGAGAGTTTCAAACGTGGTGGCTGCGAGCATTGGGGTTTGAAAAGATTAGAACTTCTTAAGAGCGGTTGGCATCGAGAGATCCGTAACGGCTTCATCGAGGAGGGGAAGTCTCGCGCCATAGGTTTTGCGCAGGTTTTCAGGTGTGAGAACGTCCCCCACGCTACCCTGAGCAACGACACGCATATTCAAGAGAACGGCATCATCAAAATACTCGGAGACGGTTTGCAAATCATGATGAACACAAACGACCGTGCGGCCTTGTTTTTTCAAGCGATTCAGAACGGCGAGGATGGCTTGCTCGGTCGCGGCATCGACGCTGGCAAAGGGTTCATCCATCAAATAGAGATCCGCTTTTTGCGCCAAGGCTCTTGCGAGAAAGACGCGCTGTTGCTGACCTCCCGAGAGTTGGTTGATCTGCCGGCGAGAAAAGTCCGCCAAGCCGACATCGGCGAGAGCTTCTTCTGCAAGGCGGCGATGACTGGATTGCACGGGGAGGCACCATCCAATACTTCGATAAAGCCCCATCGCCACCACATCGCGGGCCGTCACGGGAAAATCCCAATCCACACTCTCACGCTGCGGGACATAAGCAACGCGGTTGCGATTTCTTTTTAAAGTATCTCCAAAAAACAAAACCTCGCCCGACGTGATGGGAATGAGTCCCAGTGCGGCTTTGAGAAGAGTGCTTTTGCCTGCCCCATTTGGCCCAGCGATGGCCGTTATTTTTCCTGGTCTGATCGCGACTTCGGCATCCCAGAGGACAAGTTTCCTGTGATAGGCGACATTGAGCGATCGGATTTGAAGGGGATTGGAACTCATGGCTTGGTGACGTCTTTGTTGGGAAGCCTGCCGCCTAAGGCCTTGGTGATCGTGCTCACATTGTGCTCGATCATTCCTGCATAGGTGCCTTCGGGGGTCCCCGCCTTGCCCATGGAATCCGCAAAAAGCATTCCGCCTAGCTTGACTGCGAATCCTCGGGATGCCGCGCCTTCAATGACGGCTCGTATGTTTTTTTCGGACAACGTGGACTCCACAAAAATGGCGGGAATGCGTCGAGTGACAATCGCGTCAACAAGTCGGTTGATATCGGAGACACCAGCTTCCGAAGCGGTACTGAGCCCTTGAATGCTCATCACCGTCAACCCCGTGGCTTTGGCGAAGTATTGAAAAGCATCGTGGGCGGTGATGAGGACACGCTGGTTCTCGGGAATGGTCGCGATGGACGAACGCATTTGGGATTCTATCGCTCGAAGTTGATTCGCGTAGCGTGTCGCATTTTCGGCGAACAATGTTGCGCCTGCCGGATCTTTTTTAGTGAGGGTTTCACAAACTGTTTTTGTGCATTCCGCCCACAGGCCAGGATTCATCCAAACGTGCGGATCCACGGCGGTCCCTTCTTTTAATAACGTCTGATCCGGTATCGCAATTGTGACTGGGAGAATCATTTTTCCCTTCGCGCGTAGTTTTTCAAAGGTGTCTTCCATTCTCCCTTCCAAATGAAGGCCACTATAAAAAACGAGATCCGCTTTGAGGATCTTAGCCACATCGTCTCGTGTGGGCTTAAAAAGATGCGGATCCACCCCCTCGGCCATCAATACAGTGACCTTCACCCGTTCACCGCCGACATTCCGGGCGAGATCGCCGACCATTCCCGTCGTGCACACCACGTCGATTTGGCCCCAAGTTACTCCGCAAATCCCTAGCAAGAAAAACCCAGCTAGCATGAAATGTTTCATTGGGATAAGAATATTAGGCATGCCTAATATATTTGCAAACTAAATCTCTACAAGTGACTTGATGCGGGTGGGGGGCTAGTGCGCGAATTGACGCCAGAAGAAAATCGCGGAAAGACTGAATCCGATCACAATGATCAAGGTGCGTACCCGATCGGGTGAGATTCGTGTGCTCAATACCGCCCCCGAGTAGTAGCCTGCGCCAGCGCCGAGTGTCATGATCAACGCTTCTGGCCAGATGACGATCCCGGACGAAACAAAATAGGCTGCCGCCACGAGATTGATCGAAGCACCGAGGACGGTCTTGATGGTATTCATCTCAAGAATGTTGGTTTTTCCAATGAGCCCGAGGGTCGCGAGGGTGAGAATTCCGATGCCTGCGCCGAAATACCCCCCATAAATGGCAACGCCAAATTGCAAAAGGCAGGCCGCTAGTTTATGGACAGAGTGAACATTGGGTTCAACTCCATCAAGTCCCACCATGCGGCGAACAGCATTGCTGCATAGAAAAAGGACGGTCGCGAAAAGAATGAGAAAAGGAACAAGGTGCGTAAACGCCTTCTCGCTCGTGTGAGTGAGCAACCAAGCGCCCAGTATGCCTCCCGCCATGCTCAAGGGGATGAAAAGATTGAGCCAAGGTTTTACTGCGGGAAGGTTTGCTCGGTATCCATACAAGCTACCTCCGATCCCGACCAGCAGCGCCACCGTACTGGTCGCATTCGCTTGGATGGCGGGCATCCCGAAGGCGAGGAGGAGCGGAAAGGTGATGATCGTGCCGCCACCGGCGATCGAGTTCATTGCGCCTGCGAAATAGGCTCCGATGACGAGTACTAAGATTTCTGTGATTGGAGGCATATTGGGTTAGTCCCTGCAGAAGTAGAGCAACACACAAAGAGCGAACCCGATCCCATACAATAAGACGGTTTCCTCAATGAAGTAGGGATAAACACTCAGGCCAATGCCGATGAGAACGGCTTTGATATTGCTCGTTTTTTTCCCATAGATCATCGCCCCCATACCGATGGCTCCGAAAAGGAGCCCGGCAAAGAGACTCGCCGTCGATGGCATGGAAAACTCCAAAGTAGATCAGCTCGAACGTTGGGAACTTTTACTTCGCAAAGCTGATGCGGTCGTCGTTTTCGAGAAAATCAAAGAGGGTGCTCGTGGCGGGATCGATGCCAGCTTCCGCACAAACACCAATGAACCATTCTTTCATGTCTGGATTATCGAAGGGGCGAGCCGCCTCGACTCCGTCGGACCACTCTTGGACTTCGGTCGCCGACTTGGGGGTGCCGTTTTTGTCTAACCAAGATGCGATTTCGGTGTCAGTGGCTCCTGATTCGATGACCTTCTTCACATCCGCTCCAGTGACGCCCTTGAAAGCGAAAAGATAGTTATCCAAAGGACAATCGTAGTGGTATTCGCCATCTTTGCCGGCGATTTCGGAACGGCCTTTGTCCGCAAGGCGAGCGAGCAGAGCGTAGCCTCCCGTGCGAATGCGTGGGCTGGCGGGAGCTTCTTTGGTGAGGTCTTTTGCAGTCATAATGTATAGGAGTCTTTGAACGTGTTTCCGTTTACGGATTCCCTATCCAAGGCCCGATGCTGAGTTCCTGTAAAGGTATTAATTGAATCGCGTAAATCTCGGTCACTCGTTTGGGGTTGCTGCTCCTTTCGGGATTCTTCTTGGAAAGTGGCGGATGCTCATAGATTTTCGACTCATGAAAAAAGCTGGCAAAAAAGTGGGAGGGGGGATGTTGCGCGAGGAATTGCCGCTTTGGGCGGGGGCGAGTTTCTGGGGCTTGCTGGCGTTGGCGGGATCGGCTTGGTTTCAGGCCCCGTTCACCCCAGTAGTCGCAGCACTTCTCTTTGCGTCACTTTTTTCGGTGATGCTTTGGCTTTCTTTCTCCGTCGTTCACCATGCCGAGTGCTTAGCCGAAAAGCTCGGAGAGCCTTTCGGAACGCTCATTCTCACCCTATCCGTGATCTCCATCGAAGTGGTGATGATTTCGGCTCTGATGCTAACCGGTAAAGATGATCCGACGCTCGCGCGGGACACGATGTTTTCCGTTCTGATGATTGTCCTTAATGGGATGCTCGGGGTCACTCTCTTGATCGGCGGATTGCGGCATCATCGCCAGGTCTTCAACCTCGAGGGCGCTCGCAGCTATCTGACTGTGATCTTGTGCCTGGCCTTTCTCTGCCTCATTTTGCCCCGCTTCACTCTTAATGCCGAGGGTGGCTCTGCGTCTCCGTTGCTGGCGGCATTTTTGGTTTTTGCCTCGCTTGTTCTCTATGGGGTTTTCCTGTTTCTGCAATCAACTACACTCAAGGGCTTCTTCCTTCATCCTGGTGCCGACTCATCGGAGAATCACCACCCTCACACATCGCATGATCACCACTCCGCGCGGTATCATGCTGTATTTCTTGTTCTGACTTTGCTGCCGATCGTGCTGCTATCGAAAAAAATTGCCATTATCTTGGACTATGGCATTAGCGTCATGAATGCCCCCCAAGCCTTAGCCGGTTTCGTTGTGGCCTTGCTCGTGCTTGCTCCCGAGGGCCTTGCCGCCTGCCGCGCCGCTTGGAATAATACTTTGCAGCGGACGGTCAATATCACTTTGGGATCGGCTCTCGCGACGATCGGTCTCACTGTGCCCGCGGTATTGGTTATCAGCGGCTGCACAGGCCAATTCATCGAAATGGGGCTACCACTCACGCAGATTGTTCTTCTTGTCGCGACGTTTTTTGTGTCCTCTACCGTGTTTGCCGGCAACCGCACGAACGTCTTGGCTGGGGCTGTTCACCTCGTGCTCTTCGCCGCTTATGTGGTGTTGATTTTTGATTAAAGCCAACTGGGCGAGTTGGTCATTGAAGTGGGGTGATTCCCTACTGCGAATCAAATGATTGGAGATTTTTTGCCTCTCGGATAGAATTTGGATCGTATGGAAGTCACCGCATGATAAAAAAAAGGTCACGGGTTAAGCGCTTCGCTCGGTTTGTCCTCAGGGGAGGCAAGCGTCGAGTCGGAGCGGCGGGACTTTTGAAAAAAAAGCCCCAGCTGGTGGTGTTTGATTTTGACGGTACACTCGCGGACACCTTCCATACCGGTTTTGAGATTCTGAACATTCTCGCTGAGGAATTCGGATTTCAAAAGTTGCCACCAGAGGAGTTAGTGCATGCTCGCGATCTCTCGACACGTGGATTGATGCGGCAACTCGGCATTCCACGCATGAAACTTCATCGGATTTCGAAACGGGGAACCGAGGAAATGTCCAAGCGCATGCCGCAAATTCAGCCTTTTCACGATCTCCTGCTTGTCGTTCGGCAACTTCATGCCGCAGGCTTTCGTTTAGGCATTCTTACCTCGAATTCCGAACCCAATGTCACGGCCTTCCTTCAACAATATGACCTCCAGCTTTTTGAATTCATCAAAAGCTCGTCGAAACTTTTAGGGAAAGGGAGCGTGATCCGAAAGATGCTCAAGGAATTTCAACTCAAGCCATCCGACGTTCTCTTTGTCGGTGATGAGATGCGGGATATTGAGGCCGCTCAGGAAACCGGGATTCACATGGCTGCCGTCACTTGGGGCTACAACAGCCATTCTGCGATCCAGGCGCTTGCGCCAGATTACCTGATCGAATCTCCATCGCAGATCATCTCACTATTGGATGCTTATTTGCATTCGCCGAGAGCAACCATGGCATGATCGCTCTCATCTCAGCTATCTCGGCAACATTTACGCTGGGTTTTTTTTATTTTGTAGGAGCGATTCCCGGAGGCATGGCCGCAGGTCTCAGTGTCCCAGTAGCCGCATTGGTTGCCTGGTGTGGGTATGCTGCCGGTGCTGGAGTGATGCTCCTCCTTGGTACTCCTGCGCGCGATTGGATCGCTAGAAAGTTGCGCATTCCCCTTGTTCGTGATCCGCAGAAGTGGATATGGCGTGCCTGGGATAAGTTTGGACTGGTTGGTCTCGGATTGGTCGCTCCCATCACGATTGGCCCACAGGCCGGGTGTCTTCTTGCCCTAGCGGTTGGGGAGAAGCGCTTGGCGGCCTTTCTGAGCTTGTCACTCGGCGCGATCCCTTGGTGCATTGGCTTTTCGGTGATCTTTGCCATGGGTTTCAAGCTTGCCGTTTGATTTTACGTCATGTGTGCCATTCTGCGAAACGGTACCCGCACACTTAAGCCCGGAACCCCGATTTCCGCATCCGGTCCGAATGGGGTGGTGAAGGCTGTCTGGGCTGGTTTTGCGCGGTCCGAGATTCTGAGTTGGTGGAAACGCCAAGGCGGGCAGGAGGTCGATATCCCGGCGACGGAATTCGCCGAACGCTCCGATGTGACCGGCAAGCTCCAGTGGGAGTTTGTGCCGTCTGATTTTGTGGTTGGGGCCGTGCTAGAACACCGCACAACCACGCCTCTGCTCAAAATACTCACGCGGGCATCGACCGATGCCGAGCTTCAAAAATATGAACACCCTCGCATGCCGCTTTTACTTTCGCGGCGCTTTGCCATTTTGCCCGTTGAGGAACCCGAGCCTGATCTTTTTTTCTAGAATCTGTAGCTTCCTAGGAATTGCACAGGGAACTCATTTGCAAAATCGGGGTGCTGTAATTTTGCCAGATCAGATCGAGGTCGCCATCATCGGTGAGTGCGAGAACACGGCAGATCGGGCAGAGTTCTTTTGACTGATTCAAGTGTTTCTTGGCCTCGGCGATGTCGCCGAGTTGGCACTCGCAGCAGGCGAGTTGGAAGAGGACCAAGGCTTCGTTTGGGAATCGCTTGGTTGCCGCAAGCAGAGTCGCGCGGGCGCTTTCCACGGAATCCAAGTGGTAACGTGCAAATGCGCAATCAAGCCACCTTTTTACATTCTGCTTATCCGTTTGGCAGAGAAGTTCGGCTGTCTTTTCCATGCGCTCCCATTCCCCCGTCTCGCGGAAGATTTCGACATAGACCGAGAGGCTTTCATTGCTCATCTGTTCGCTCTCGGGAAGGGATTCCAATTCACGCATAGCGTCTTCCACCATTCCGATTTCAAGGTATCCTTGCGCGGCAAGGATTTTCATTTTGTTCTGGGGGTCG
>CAYRTN010000084.1:0-7064 GCA_964427235.1 uncultured Chthoniobacter sp.
TCGGGATTGCAGTCACGGAGGACTTCTTCAAGGTCATCGGCGAGATGGGAGTCGGGGACAGCGATGCGTCCATCGGCAAGACGAAGACGGGGATTTCCGCTTCGAAGCAAGCGCTGGAGGTCTTGGACGGAAAGGACAGCCTCATTGCCTGCCGTGAAATGAACATGGAAGTCGAGCCACCCCTCGCTTTTCTCTCGGATAGCAAAGTGGGGCTCGATGCGAATTAGGTCAGCAGTGACATGCTTAAAACGGTCGCCCTCGGTGATCTTCCACTTGGCCTTCAGTGCGGTGAGGGAGGTGGCATAAAAGCGAATGACGGCATCCTCGCCTCGCAGGACGGCTTTCCCTTCCGCATCTTCAAAGCCAAGTCGGGCGAGTTCCATGAGTGCGCCGGCTTCCGCAGTGGGATTCTGGATGCTGGGCGAGGAGTATTGAAAACCAATCGTGGCTTCCAAATGACGAAGGGAACCCTCGATACGCATATCCACTATGGGCATCTCTAGTGAAGGCTGTAGGCGCTCTGCCGACACGGTTCGGATGGACGAGGAGGGGATCGATACGCTCTTCGCCTTGTTGGGTGACATTACCTCCAAGGCGATAGCGATGGAGTGGGCGCAGATGAGGCCTCGTTGACGAGAATCGCGGCAACTACACAGATTCTCGATATCCACTGGGTTGCTCAACTTCAGTCCCGCCAGAAGGGATTTTCCATCAGAGGAGATCTTGCCCTTGAGAAGCGGCGGCGTGTAGGAAGCTTCTGTGATGTGTCCGATCGAGTGGATGGCGCGGGCCTGTTTCAAAACAGGCCAGCCACCGAGAGAGACGAGAAGTTTTTCTGTGAGTTCCATGTTGATGCCATTGAGATAGGGCAGACAAAATGATGTCAGCAAACGAGCAAATCACAATATCCGCAAACTTGACAGAGCTCTAGGTGCCAGTGCTAGATGCGTGTGTGAAAAGAGCCCTCCTTCCGCTGGCCTTTGTGGCCCTATGCCTTTGTTCCTGCACGACTCTCCAAAATCGGAGGGATCTCTACTCTGAGCAAAAGGTGGACGGGCCGTATACACGAATGCTCCGTGAGCGCCGTGGCAAGCCGCTGTATCAGGAACCCACTGCGGTTGTTAATGCCCCCGTGGTTAATCCTAGTTCTGTTTCTGACGGCAAAAGCGTGAAGCCGATCGAGGGCGACGTGCTTTAACCCGAAAACGGATTTTTAGACAGGATGGCAGGATTAAAGGGATTCACAGGAATTCCTTAAGGGTTTCTGATGTTGCACAAAACGTTGGATCCTTATGAAATTGCAAACAACTCATTCTCCGTGCTCTCTGTGTCCTCTGTGGTTAAATCTGCTGAATTCGGGTTTAAGAGACCGCGTCCGTCTTGGTGGGTAAGACTTGCGCAGCAAAAGAGTTTCCTTTGAACGCTAAGCTCGCTCCCTCCAATTTTGTAATTTTGTTTATTCTGTCGAATAAATCCTTTGGGAGTTTTTCCTGCAGTTCCTGCAAATCTTGAAAACCTTTTTAGCGAGCTAAAATATTCTGCGGTGCGTTCTCAAACTTGTCATTCACGCAAATGACGTCCATTCCGTTTCTGGCAAGGAAGGCTGAGGCTCCCGTCGCACGCATCCCTGTGCCGCAGGAAATCAAAAGCGGAGTTTTCGCGTCGAGTTCGGCGATGCGTGTGAGTAATCGCGTATGGGCGATATTTTTTGCACCACGTAGATGGGCGAGCGCAAACTCGGTGGACTTCCGCACATCGAGAGTTTGGCGGTGACCGTTTGATGTGGTGAGGGTTTCTACTTCAGAAAACTTCACGGTGCGAGTGGCGGTTTTCATCGTCTCAGGGGCTTCTGGAAGCAACGCGGCGGGAATAAAGCCGACGATGTGGTCGAACCCGATCCGAATGAGTTGCCTGACGAAGTCGTTCACTTGAGTCTGCTCTTCCACCACGAGCGCGATCTCCTGATCTGGCGAGAGGTAGCTTCCAGCGAAGTCGGAGAACTTTTCTTTCGGGGCGAAGAGGCTTCCAACGAAATGGCTCTCCAGAAATGAGGCTCGGTCGCGGGTATCGAGAATGACAAAGTCCGAACGGCTGGATTCGTTGACGATATTCGCCAGAGTCATCGCTGGAGGTGTAGGCAAGGCCTCGAGAATGGCAGGCCCGATTTTGTTCACATGCTTCATGTTTGCAAAATAGGCCGGAGGCTCGGGTTGGCCGCTGAGGATGAAGTTCACAAAATCCTCCTCACTGGCGCTGAGCGCTAACTTGAGTGCGGGGTTGAACTTTTCCTCGTATCCGAATGTGGAGACGGGCACTGAGCCGAGGGCCTTTCCACAGGAGCTTCCAGCCCCATGTGCGGGCAGAATCTGGACATGGCAAGGAAGCTCGGCGACCTTGCGAAGACTCTTGTAAAGGGATTGGGCTCCGATTTCCTGTGTGCCTTCGAGTCCGGTCGCCTGCTCGAGGAGGTCGGGTCGACCCGCATCACCCACAAAGAGAAAGTCCCCGCTGAGCATCGCGATCGGCTCATTCGCACCTCCACCATGGTCGGTGACAAGGTAAACCATGTGCTCGGGAGTGTGTCCTGGCGTGTGAATGACCTGCAATTCAATGTTGCCGATTTTGAAGCTGTCACCATCTCGGAGAAGGTGGAGGTTTGGGAATCCTATGGCCCACTCGCTTTGCCACTGGGGGCCGCCCTCGGCCGAGACATAAATACGAACGCTGGGATCGCTTTTGGTGAATTGACGTGCACCACTCACGAAATCCGCATGGATGTGCGTCTCCGCGACGGCTGTGATTTTCAGTCCCTCCTGAGAGGCGATCTCCTGGTAGCGCTCGATATCGCGTTCGGGATCGATGACGATAGCTTCACCGCTGCGTTGGCACCCGATCAGGTAAGAATACTGGGCTAGATTCGGATCCGGGATTTGTCGAAGGAACATAAATCTTGTTAGTGTTAGATGTTATTTTTTGGAGCAACTTGCCGTCCGTGCGTTCCATGGCATTTTCGAAATCAGTATTCCCATGCCGCACCAGTCCGTGATGCCTGCAAAAATTAACCCACCTCCCACAAATCCGGATAGCCAGATGAACGCCGGATTGACAAATTGGGAAAGCAGAACTCCGCTGAGGACCATGGCTCCCGCTGCAATACGAACCTGACGTTCCAATGCGATGACCTTGCTGGTTCCGTGTACCACGGGGAGACCGCTCGCTGCCCATGCGGAAGTCCCGCCCTCCACGACCACGCAGTCTTGATATCCTGCACGACTTAGCTTTTCCGCAGCCTGCTTGGCTCTTCCCCCCGAATGACAGAGGATAAATACAGGTGTTTGTTTGGAAAATCCAGCGACTCCTTCGAGTTCCGTGGCATCCAAGCGGTCCAGCGGCACAAGGTGAACGCCAGGCACATGGATCTGAGCGTGCTCTGCTGGGGTACGGACGTCGAGCAAGGCGGGAGCTTCGTTTTTTTCGCGCAACGAGCTAAGGGCATTTGGTGTGATTGTTCTCATATATCAATTTCTAAAAACAAACGTATCGGTATACGGCGATATATTCAATGGAATTTATTTTTTGAGTGGGTTGAACTGAATAAAGACTTTTGGGGTCTGTCTACCGAAGGTCGGAATGGTAGGTTTTTTTGAGCTTGGTGATTGTCTCGAGTAATCCCTGTGAGGCGGAGGTATCGCCTGACGAAATGGCTTTTTTAAGAGCTTGGAGGTTGGCATCAAGCTCGTCCAAGCCTTTAGCATATTCGCGCATGTAGGTTTTTAATGAGTCACCCTGGAGTTTGGCCGCAGGCGCTGGGATCAGTGGCCTAGATGCATTCACCGCATTTTGCATCGCATCGACAATCTGCAAGGAGGAGTCCTTCTTGGTGGGATCTGAAATTTGGGCGGAGAGGGTCTTGAAGCTTTTCCCGATTTGCTTCATTTGAATGGCCGCTGGAGAGTCTTTTTCTGCTCCGAGGGCAGTCAGCGAGGGAATGAGCGTGATAGCCGTGATGAGAATGGGAAAGGCGTGTCGGATTTTCATGAAGTGGATCATCACGGAAAAGCGACTGATTATCAACCGTGCATTGGAGAGTATCTCTACGGCGATTACTCATAAAAATGCAGCGCAAGCGGGATTTTTTGGCTATGGCTTGAGAAGTTACAATTTCCATGAAGTTCCGTCCACTCCACCGAAAGATATCGCTCTGGCTCGCGCTGCCATTGATTTTATCCGCTGCGTCCGGCGTCGCCTATCGCGCAGGGCGATCCTGGTTCGGCATGTCATCGAAAACAGGTGGTGACATCCTTTCTGTCCATTCGTGGGAGTGGCTTGGAAAGGCCGCATCGTTGGCGATGATCTGGGTAATCGGATTCGGCTTGCTTTTTCTCTGCATCAGCGCGGCTAAAATGCTCTGGGAGTCACGTCGGAGATTGATGCAATCGCCCCAAAAAATCCGACTATGGCATCGGCTCGTCGGAGCTGTTTTTTTACTCCCGCTTGCCGTATCGGCGATTTCCGGCATCGCCTATCGCACTGGGGAGGTCTGCGATATGTCCGAGGATACTCTCGACCTCCTAATGAGCATTCATGAGGGGGATTGGATGGGGAAAGATATCAAGCCATTCTACATATCCGTGATTGGCTTGGGGTTGGTGCTGGCCACGGTCTCTGGGGTGATGCTGTTTTTCCGGAAAAACAAATCGCTTCCCCGAAAATAGTACTGGGGTTATTTAGTTTCCAAGCTGCGGCCCCCGCATCCTCCAACCCAATTCACAAACATGAGCCAGCCCGATTTCAAAATCACTCCTTCGATCGTCAGTTCGACCACAGTTCTCGCATTGGCGGGACATTTAAATGCCCTCACTGCTCCGAAATTGGAACAAGCCGTTGCGGAATCGTTCACTTCGCGCATCCCTCGACTTGTTTTCGATTGCTCGGCGCTCACTTACAGCAGTAGTGCCGGCTTGCGCGTGTTTTTGACAACGGCCAAACGTATGAAGGCTTCAGGAGGCACATGTGCATTTGCGGCTTTGACTCCGCAAGTGCTCGAAGTTTTTGAGATGTCTGGATTTCTTGATGTGATGGAGGTTCATCCCTCGCTTGAAGCGGCCACCGCGTGAACGAGTGGGGTGAGTCCCGACTCACAAATCTTCCAGAGCGTACTCTAGGGCGCCCGCTATAGGTCTTGGGCCATCACCACCTAGGTCCTCATCGATTTCTTCCAAGCGATGAATAAAATCGAGGACGTCCTTGCGCGCCAAGGCCCCGCCAGCCGCGGTGCAAAAATGCGTTCGACATCCAAAGGGACGATTCGCATATATCCGACAGCGAGATGTTCGAGGATCGAGCATGGGGCATGTGTCCTCCTTGCTCGCAGGTAGGCTTGTGCGCCCAGTGGCTTTGAGGGCTTTCGCTGCAAGCAAGGCCTCGCCTCGAGTGAGGAATGGCGTTTTTCCGGTAATATGAAACTGGCAGCATTCGGTACGAAGTTGGCAATTCCTCTCAATCGGGAGCGAGGCTAGTTCCGAATAAATACTGCGGACTTTTGAAAGGGATTTTTCACGGGCTATTTGGTTCGGGTCATCTGCAGGCATAAAATCAGTTTTTCAGAATGGGCTTCTTTTGAATTTTCATCAAAGAAAGAAAAAGTCTCCGGGTCTCGACCAATGGGGAGTCGTCAATGAAGTAGGCAATGGCTGCCCGACCGATCGCATAGGTGCCGGTTCCTGCGATGATACCTGAAACAGCATTTCCCCATATCGGAATGAATCGCAAAAGGACTCTGGCCGTTTCGCGGAACAGAAAACCCGCTCCGGCACTCACGCCGAGGGCTGCGAGAAATTCCGAGGCCAACTTGAATGATGCTGGTCGCCCAGATGTATGGATGATCAGGGCGACCATGGTTGCTTGTATGGAGAAAAGTAGTGGCATGTCCGCCACCGGAATCGGTTGCATTCCCACGGCTCCGCTCACGGCTCCAAAGGATTTGAGAAGTATTGAGGCGATGTAGGCTTGTGCACGCTTCGCCGATAGCAATCGCGCAAACTCAAGCTGAGCTTCCAAGGGGAGGGATGCGCAGAGTAACTCTTGCCATTCATTATCCTGAATTGAAGATGCGCTATGGCTTGGGAGGGGCGGATTACTTTCTGATAGCGGAGGGTGATTAGGCGATAAAGCGATCGGTCCTGCGCTGAGTTTGAAAACTGGCACGCCTGGCAAATTTGGCAGCGGGGTCGATATGGCGATATCAGTGAAATTCGACTCATCTGGAAAAACCAAGACCAAATCAGGGGCAGTCTCGCTGCAAGGGAGTCCCATCAGAGCTTCTTGGTTGCTCCCGCGAGCGTCAAAAATGGAAATCCGCGCATTATTTACGTTCTTAAAATTCGTCCATCCGAGTCGGGCCTGTTCTTGAGTCAATTCTCCTGTACCCAATCCAAAAATAAGTTCGACCGCAGAGCGGGTGGAGGTACCAAGAATGCAAATTCTCGGGGCTCTGCGCTCAATGTAAATCGCCCTTATTGGATTCAATTCCTTTAAAACGGATGTTTTAAAAGGGATAGGCAGCTTTTGAATCAGTGAAATAAGCCCGTTGAAAGTGTTTGTAATATTTGAGTTTCTCAAAGGTGTTTGTAATGGGATTGCGGTAGGGGGGATTTTAAATCAGATCGCGGATCAGTCTCGATAGTCGGAATGTCGAAATCAAAATCTCTATGTGAATATCTTCACGATACATGATTCTTCGGAAGATGCCGTAGAGATTTTGATCTTTATTTAAGCTTCATTGTGCTCGCGAAAATTCCCCCGAGGCGCATCCACGCTGGTTCAAGCCGGACAAGTGAGAGGAAAAGATGTGCTATCGCCATGGTGAGTTTTGAAGAGAACCCCTGGAAAAAGAGGAGGGAAACCCACCCTTTTAAAAACAAAAAACGGGATGGGAAAGGGGGTGAGAGTAAAAAAACATGTCATGGGGTGACGTGTTTGGGAGAAAACATCAAAGCTCGGGGAAGTCGATGTAATGGGCATCTGCGGGTGTGGTGAAGATTTTTGAGTCAGCTGAGTGGAGA
>CAYRTN010000085.1:0-4703 GCA_964427235.1 uncultured Chthoniobacter sp.
CCAGCAAAAGGGACCGTGCCTGTCTTTCTATTGAAGGACCGAAAGACGGGAAGGCAACTCATCACAGCTGACATCTACGCGCTCGCTCCCACCGAGCCTTTCAAAAATGTTTTTCCGGCAGACCACAAGTTGCACGCCCTCTATGAAAATCGTGTTTCCTACAAACAATTTGATCCTCAGATCGGCTACGAGAATCTTCTTGGATTTGCCTTTAAAGAGGCGCCAAAAGACCACAAGACCGTGACGATAACGCCACCAAAAGGGGTCGATCTCCATGAATCTGCTCGGAATCTGAGAATGATTCCCGTTCATTAGCCCCTCTCGCCAGAAACCCCAGAAATAAAAAATGAGAAAGCAAAACCTCACCGATATCATGTCACCCATTTGGAGGAACTGTTGCCTCTGGGTGGCCCTTGCCTTTTTGACTAGCTGTGCACCGACCGAGGTGCCTCCGACGGGCTATCCGGCGGTGTCGATTCCCAAGAGCAAAAAGAAAGTGGTCCATAAATATGATTGGACGACCGACCACATACAAGTGGGCGTCCGATGGCAACCCTTCGCCATACCCGGGAACGACGCCTACGATGGGACTCGACCAGTCATCGCCAAAGACAGCAGCTACGCACAGTTCTGGGTCTCTTGGGCTCAATCCGAGCCAGACATAAAAAACACCGACTACAAAAATCACATGTCGGATTATTTAAAGGCCATCGATGACGCTGTCGATGCGTGTGCCGCGCAAGGGCTCAAAACAGAGCTCGTCTTTTGGCATTGTCCAGCTTGGGCCTCAGTGAGTGGAAAGGCGGGCCCATGGAAGCCGAAGACGGATGAATACAGTGCGTTCGTTACCCGCATCGCAAAGCACTTCAAGGGCCGAGTGGAATCCTACCAACTCTGCCACGAGGCCAACATGCATAGCATGATGGAGGACGGAGATATCGATTTTCTGATCTCCGAAATCTTCATTAAGGGAGCGAGGGCGGTTCGCCGTGTTTATCAAGCAGCACCAGCGAGGTCCGTTCTCATCTCTCCTTCTGGCGCCTCGCCGTGCGATGCCTGCCCAACTCTCCCCGGTCTAGAAGGCAAAGGCGCCGTGGCAGCGCGCGATTACTTCCGTAGATTGGCCTCGAATAAAGAACTCATGAGCTTGGTTGATAACCTCAACATCAATGTCTCCGATCATTTCAACGGCTACGGCATGATGGATGGCGGCATTATCTCCTCGGTCTGGGATAGCTATGATGTCGTTCGAAAAACGTTGGATGATCATGGCCATCGCGACAAAAAAATCCTCTCCTCCGAGTCTTGGATCGTCTGGGACGGTTCCATCAATGCCGTGGATGTGAATGGCGACGGGGTCAAAAATGAAAAGGATGCCTACGACAAGACGGTCACGATTTTAGGAAAATGCCTCGAACGCGGACTCAACACGATCAACCTCCCTTGGTCGGATAACGAAAGTTCCTGGTCCATGGGTCTCACGAAGCGGCGCGATTACAATGGAAGGATCAAGCAACTCGCCCGTGGAAAAGTGATCCCCGCAGAGGACCAAGGGCCGGATATTGTCACCACCAAGATAGGGCTGAAGGGAACGGATTGCGATTTCAAGATCCAGAGGGCTGACCAATCCTTCAAGCTCAAGGACTACATCAACCCGCCCGATCCCAACCATCTGCATTATTATGTCTGGCGCTGGTATGCGCAGATCGCAGGCGGTACGGACGAGGTCATCCGCCATGCTATGGCTGGTGAGGAAGGCAACGATATCGCTGTTGCCGGGCCAGGTTGGACTGGCAACGAGCAATACAAGATCTCCTCCTACAACCGCACCAAGAAATCCTTTACCGTGCTTGTTTACTCAGGAGGTGCCACTGGCAAGTCGTGGACCCATGTGACCATCCCCTCCACCATCCAGAACGGGAAATATTATAACAATGAATTCTCCAAAGTGGACTTCCGTGGAGAAGGATTTCCCGAAGGCGCAAAATACAAAGCCCGCATCATCACAAAGAACATCAGCCGAGAAACCGGTCAGGACGTCGATGTGTGCGTGAACAAAAGTAAAACGCTCAAAGTGGAGAATGGCAAACTAACTGCGCCCGTAGGCAATATGAACAAATTCACGGCGATTGAATTCTATAGGGTCGACTAAACGGAACTGGCTTCGACTTGGGATGTGAAAGTGGGAAAGTAAAAGCGTGACTGGGGGAGACGTGTCAGAGGGCAGAATTGTAAAAACTTCACAGAAGAACCTTCGTATCGGAATCATCGAAGGGCTCCTCTCGACACCCTATTCGGTGATAGTGGTGCCGGGTTCCTTCATTATTGCCGCACTACTCACGCAGTGGTTCGGAATCGGGAAATCCCATTTTGGTTGGATTGTCTCGATGCCATCGTGGACGAACGTCTTGCAGGCCGTCTTGCTGCCGATTTTCGGACGATACATGACTCCCAAGGGTCTCGTGCTTGGAATGGGATGGTTCAATGTGGCGCTGTGGGCAGTGATGGCCGCGTGCATCGGTTTTCTTCCGCGAAATGATTCCCACGTGACTATCGCCTTCTTCCTTGTCTTCTTTTTTCTCGCCAGCGCGAGTGCGGCTTGTCAGGTCGTGGGGTGGATTGCCTGGGTTCGAGAATGGGTTCCCGCAAAAATTCGTGGGGCCTATTTGGGCAAACGCAATTCCTGGATGGGAATTGCGACCATGGGATTCCTCGCCCTTGTGATGATGGTTTTTAAAAATCACGAGGATTCGCTGCCCCCATACATTTTGGTGCTAGGGGCGGTGGTGGTGAGCCGATTTATGGGAATTCAGTGGATGCGCGGAATCCGCACCCGCAGTGATGGTCTGGCGATTGTTGCCCCACGTCTCACGCAGGCCCTTCGCGAGTGCAGAGCCGCTCCAGGCTTACCGATGTTCATTCTTTTCTCGGCTTGGGTGAATTTCTGGATGGGTTTTACTGGGCCCTTTGGGTCCGTCTTTTGCTTTGAGGAACTCGGCCTTGATCCCGGCACATTTGCCATTTTCACGGCTCTCGCCGCTTTTTCGGGAATCTTGGGTTGGGTCTTCTGGGGGCGAGTTTCCGACCGCGCAGGGAGAATTCCAGTCATCGTTGTGGGGCTTCTAATATGGGAGATATCGAATTTTCTCTGGGCTGGTCTCATACCCACAAACGCTTGGCTGCTTTATCCCATGTTCGTTTGGGCCGGCTTTTTCTCCGTGGCGTTTTTCATGGGCAGCTTCAACCTGCTTCTTAACCTCGCTCCAGAAAAAAGCAGCATGGCTGCAATCAGCATTCATCTCGCTGTGACCTCATTGGCTTCGGCCATTGCTCCGATCATTGCTGGCGGCTTGCTGGAAGAATATTTGGTTCACCGTGGAGGAGGGATTGAGATTTACCATATCGGATTTGCGATCAAGAGCGCCTCGATGCTCCTGGGCCTCCTGCTGCTCCTGCCGATTCGAGAGCCGGGCCGTGGTCCTCGGCGGTCGCTACCGGCGGCGTTCCGTGCGATCAGCCAAATTATGGCCGTGCAAGGTCTCGAGTTATTTTTGAGTCTCATCACCATGCGCAACCGGTCGACCAATGAACGTAATGTAAAAACTTAAAGGGAAGGCTTCGCTTTTTGCTAAAGCGGATTGGCTTTGTCCTGTCCGAGGAGTTTTTTGTAAGCGGGTTCGCTGCGCATGGCCTTAAAGAGGGGCTGGCGATCAATGAACTCCCGCATCGGTAGGCCGCCTTTTTCGATGGCGGACTGCGCAGCTGGAAAAAACTTCTCCTTGTCGTTATTTAGGGCGGCTGATTTGGCGAGGATCAATTGATTCTGAGGGTCTTCGGGATGAATGGCGACAAGCGCCTCAGCTGCCGCAAGCGTATCTGTGGGCCACTTGCCAGCCTCCGCAAACTCGGTAGCGAAGACTAAGAAGTCGGTCTCATTTGCAAAAAGAAGGAGGGATTTTTTGAGTAAGTCGTGGGCTTGTGTGATATCGCCGACAGAAGCGTAAAGTTGGAGAAGCTTGATGACGTCCTTAGAGTTTTTGGGATCCTTTTCGATGGCCTTCTCGAGAGCGGCAATCTCGCCCTGAAGCTCCTTGCGTTTCTCGGCCATAAGAAAGAGCTGCCAGAGCCCAACAGAGTTGGGGTCTTCCTCGAGCGGAACCTTCAGCATTTCAAGCACAGCATCGAATTCCTCCCGCTCCCAAAGCATGCGGCTCAACGCATGAAGACTCTCCCCATTGCCAGGCCAGAGCGAGAGGGCCTGACGATACGCTCGCTCGGCCTCTTGATCCATTTTGCGGTGTTTGTAGAGATTACCTGTCGTTGCCCGCAACTTGGAGAAGGAACGGTGAGCGTCAAAGTCGTTTGTGTAGTTGGGGTCAGCGAGAAGCTTGGCAATGTAGGCCCCCCAAAAAGCAAAGTCCTTTTCGACGACATCTTTTGGAACTTCTGTCAGGGGATCTTTGGTGATCTTGTAAACAAGCCCATGCGGAAGGGCGTGATCGTAGGACCACTCCAGAGGGAAGCTCTCCTCGACAAAAAATTCGTGCGCATCGCGGTTTTTTTCCCAAATCAAGCGAGTGACGACACTATGCGGAATCGATGGGTCTAATGTTCCCGCATCAGTTGCGGTTTTCATTTCGGTGTTCACTGCGGCTTTAATTTCCTCTTCGGTAGGGAAAATAAGCGGTTTTTCTGGATAGGCG
>CAYRTN010000085.1:4803-7017 GCA_964427235.1 uncultured Chthoniobacter sp.
CGCTGACTGCACTCGGCGTGATTAAAGTAGAGTGGCCAAAGCGGAAGGAGAAGCAGCCCCCAGCGCAACCAAGCCAAGCGTGGCATGCGCGCGAAGAGGGCCATCGCTCCAACCACAAAGCCGAGTCCAGCTAGAAGAGCGAAAATCAAATTGGTATAGGTGTGGTAAGGCATTTGTAGCCACCATCCGGCCTTGTCAATTTCAGCTCCATCCGCGACGGGTTGAAGGATCGCCGCCAGCACAAAGGCGATCTCCAGCAAATATACCCATGTCCTTCGGACGACATCCCGAATGCGCAGAATGGCAATAAGGGCGAGGAAGTAAGCGACAACGCCAAGCGGGGTGAAACTGCGACCGAGTTGAAGCCAGAAAAATCCAATCCATTCCTGGAGCTTGGACAGAGTGCTGGGCGGCTTCGGTCCCGCCAATTCCGTTTCCTCTTTAGACTCGTATTTCTTTGGCGAGGTGCCCATCAGTTTTCCGAGACTACGCAGACTTTGCTGACTGAGACTGCCCCCATATTGCGAACGATTAAACGAAAAGAAAAAGCCTTCGGATGTTCGCGTGTAGGCCCAATTCATGGGGGGATTCGTCGATGAAGCGACCGGCATGTAGGCGTAGGGGAGTAATCCCAAAATCACGACTATAGGGAGATAGGCAATGAGTCCCCACTCGATCCGAAATCGCCGAATCACCAGCAACACGCCAGCACCTAGAATCACGCAGTAAAAGAAACGGAGGCCGGTTTTCAGAACAGGTAATTCGCCAGATAAAATAGCAAATCCCAGAAAGACAATCAGCACAGTTAGCAGGGCTGCAACAACCAGATCCCAAAAAATATCCCGCCGCACGAGAAGAACGGCTAAAAAAGGTAAAGGAGCCAGCGACAAGCTCAGTTGGTGGTTACTAAAAGAAAAGGCGAGAAGGAAAAAGGGCAGAAGCAACAACAGCAGGCTCTCTGGGCGACGAAGCCAAACGTAAAGAGAGACAAGATAAAGTCCGATCAAAAGCGCGTGCAGCGTGTAAACCTCCGTGATCGTGGCCTGCGACCACATCGAGAAGCTAAAGGCAAAAAGTAAACCGATCGAAAGCGTCGCGGTGGTAGTGAGTCCGCGCCAGCGATTCAAGGCATCGCCAAGCATCCAACGCGTGGAACTCGAAAAAAGCATCGTTCCCACGCCCACAGCCAGCGCCCCGCAAACACTACTGAATAAATTAATCTCCCAAGCGGCATTCCCCAGCGGTAGCAATTGAAAAAGCCAGACGAGCAAAGTCCAAAGCGGATAACCCGGCGGATGAGCCACGCCAAAATGCTGCGCAGCCACCATGAACTCGCCTGAGTCCAGCAGAGTGACATTGGGTGCAACCGTCCAAGCATAGACAAAAAAAGCAACCAGCCCCGTCGTCAGCCCGCAAAGCCAATCCGCCTGACTCCAGATCCGCGACCTCATAAAACGCCACGCTTTTTCATCATCGCTTCCAGTCTGGGGATGATGGTTGGGTCTTCTTTGAGATCCACCAAAGGCGATAAGTCCTCAAAAATCTGGGCGATCTTTAATCTTCGTCCTTGGCGTAATAAAACCATGTCGATATCGGCCCAGTCGCGGTCACGGGATGCGAAAGCCTTATGAACGATCAAATCCTCTGGTGTGCATATTTTCAATTCGTGACCTGGTGCTATGGGGCATTTTACTGAGCGTTTAATCGAAATCTCCTCAAACGGCAAAGCCCCCAAGGCAATATCCAGAGCGATTCCATCATGACTCCATAAAAGCAAAACTCGGTATTGAAGGGCGAATTCACGGCCGTTTTCCCGCCGTGGTTTGTATTCGGAGAGCAGTTGATCCACAAACTCCTCTTCATTTCCAAAGCCCGTTAGCAAAGATAAATCTGCATCTTGAGTGGCTCGAGGATCTCCCCAGGGCTGCACAGCAAGACCTCCAATAAAGCAAAAATTCCAATTCCTGATTTCGCAGAAATGTTGCAAATCGAGTGCGGCCTTTAAAATTCCACTTAGATCGAGCTCGTTCGCCATTTTTTAAAATACATCTGTTGCTCAACCAACCCGGACTCTCGATCTGTCTGGCCCATTTGCGCTAGCCAGTAATCGGCCATAAGCATCACACCATTGATTCTTTTTGCAGACTCCGAAGGTGTCAAGTTTCGCAGTTCCTCTCCTTTCATTCGATCGATTTGGTCCCCGGCGAACTTCCA
>CAYRTN010000086.1:0-6929 GCA_964427235.1 uncultured Chthoniobacter sp.
CACCATTGCCTAAAATATAGAGGTTGGCAGAGCCAATCAAACTCGCGTGTTCGATATTGGCATACACATTTGTCAGATCGACATCGAAGCCAGCTCCGGTCGTGGAATCCAAGCCAGCGTTAGAAGCGGCGGTCCCAAAAGTAAAGTAGCCAGCGCCGAGGTCCGTTGCGAATGTTCTTCTTGCTGTGAGGGAAATAATGGCGAGATCGTCTGCTCCAGCGTTATCTGACTCGATCATCTCATCGCCTGAGTTATCGATAAAGTAGGTGTCTGAGCCCATGCCCCCGACCATGGAATCGGCCCCCTTGCCGCCATCCAGAATATCATTTCCACGGCCCCCTAGGAGTGTATCGATATTGTTTCCACCGAGTGAATCTTGGTCAATGGAGCCAGCGATGCCATTTGTGCCTCCAAGGAGGAGGTCGCCCAATTCATTTCCCAAGCTGTCTCGCCCCCCGCCGGCGACTAGGAGGTCGCGACCAGTTCCGCCCGTAAGTGAGTTGGAAGCGTTATCCGCGAAAGCTTCTTGATAGTCGGAGTATGGACTACTAAAGAGATCGCTGTCTTTTATTTTGAATTTGCGTGATCCATCCGGATTCTCCCCCGTGATAATCTCCCCCGTGATAAGGTCGCTAACATCAGAAACAAATACTTTATAGGAACCAAGGGTTGTGCCTGCACCGGTCACAGGAATATAAAAATCACCGTCGTCGTATGCGGTGAAACTAAAGGCACGAATATTGTTGCCCTCAAAAGCGTAGCCGGTGAGCGGTTGATCTGAATTCGTGGGGCGCTTAAAGTTGAGGCTATCATTGATGCCGGGAGCGGTAGAACCATCTGCGTTGAGAACGAGAAAAGTATGGGAGTAAACACCATATCGTTTGAGGTAATCCGTAGCACCAGGATCTCCAACGAGTCCGATTAAATCTAATCTATCACTAACGCTATTAACCCCGAACGCAACGTCGCTGTTTTTTGCATTCAAACTGGGTTGTGGAACAACTCTAAAATAGTAGGTCGTTCCCACCGTCATCGAGACACGGATCCAGTCTGTATCCTGTGGGGATTCGATTTTGCCATTGTAAAATTGCCCTACACTCAGATGAGTGGGGGTTGAAGCATTGGCGGGAATATCAGCCTGGGGGTTCCCTCCTCCGATCACTGTGTCATTCCCGGTCCCGCCATTGATAATATCGGCACCTAAACCTCCCAGGACTTTGTCGTTTCCACCTTCAGCGGAGAGAGTGTTGTTTCCATCATTACCAGTGACGGTGTTATTGAAGTCGCTACCAGTGCCGCGGAGAGAAGCTGTTCCCGTCAGATAGAGGTTTTGAATGTTTTTCGCTATGGTCGGATTGTATTTGAGCGAGAAATCGACCGTGCTGGCGATGGTATTCGTGCCGAGAGTATCATTCTGCTGAAATGTATAAGCGGTTTGGGAGTTGACGACAAACCAGTCGTCGCCTGCACCACCGTTAAGGGTATCGGATCCCCCACCGGCGCGGAGAGTGGCGCCTAAATTACCGATAGGAATGTCAGCCCAATTGGTGACCAAGAGTGTGTCGTTACCCTCACCACCAACGAGACTGTCTGTGGTGTCGCCGCCAATGAGGTAGTCGTCGCCAGCGCCAGCGTTAATGATATTGCGAAGAGACAGACCACCGTAGATGCTATTGCTTACCGAATTGCCGGTGAGATTGGAGTTGCTTGTTCCTTTGTATTCAAGGATTTCTATGTTTGAGAGCGCGGCCATGCTGTAGGTCGCGGCGCTGGTGATGATGCGATCGATGCCAGGGTCGTACTGGATTTTGTAGGAGTATACGCCATCGGCTCCATCGACAAATACTGTTTCGGTCCCATCGCCTTCGACTATCACATCTGATTGTCTTGAGACGTAATAGACATCGTCGCCGCCACGGCCGATAAGGGTGTCGGCTGGCGAGGTCCCGCTTCCTCCGAAGAGGGTATCGCCCAATGTTCCTCCAGTCAGCTTATTAGCGGATTTATTGCCAGCGAGTGTGGCGGAACCTGTGCCAATGTAAGTGACATTCTCGACATTTGTAAAACTGAGACTGAAGTTGGCATTGGTGGTCTCGATCGTATCGTCGCCGCCCGAAGATGTCTCCACGACCGAATCGAGTGTATCGCGAATGACATAGGTATCATTGCCAGCGCCGCCGGTGAGAGTGTCCTTGGCGGTATCGACGCCCCCATCAAGCTTGTTGTTGCCCTCGTTGCCGGTAATGATATTAGCTTTGGAGTTGCCTCCGAGGGTGACATCTGCCGTGCCGGGGGCGGCTGTGAGATTTTCGATAAAGCCGAAATCTTTTAGCGAGAAGTTCACTTTGGTTTCGACCGTATCGGTGCCGCCTTTGGGGTCTTCGATGCGGGCGTCTTGGCTCATGACGACAAAAGTGTCATTGCCTTTGGATCCGATCACGCGTTGGTTGGCGCTGGTTTGAATGATGCGCACAGAATCATTGTTCGCGTAGACGACGGAGCCGTCTTGACTCAAGGTCGTATTTTGGGCCGCTGTGGAGCCTACTCGCGTTTTAGCCGTCCCACTGCCGCGTATTTTGGCGGCAGCTTCAACGAAGAGGCTGGCACCATTTAAGTGAACCTCACCTGCGAATTCCCCTGCACTCCATAGCTCCAAGTCGGATGCAGTTGGGGTGGATCCTAAAACTAGGGTGGCGAAGTGGGCGCCTTCGTCTCCGGGGGTTTCTTCTAGGCAGAGTTCTTGGTCGAGGAAGTGGCCTATCTCTTCGATGAGGACCGCAGAAAGGAGTGTGGAGGGACAATCGGTGGAAAGAAAAATATGTCGCAGGTCGCGACTGTAGGCTCCCCAGAGGCCGGGCATATCAAAGGGCGGAAGAAAGGTAACGGGGGGGAGGCTCGAGTAGTCGGCAGATCGGAAGGCGGCGAGATGCTTGAATGCAGTAGCCCAGTTTAAAGAGGGGCCAAAAATGTCTTCTAGATCTCTCTCGGAACGGGATTGCGACGCCCAATTTTGAAGAGGTTGGAGGAAATGGGGAAAATGATTCCGAGAAAGATCAAGGTGGCTCTTGGGAGTAGGCATAGTGAGTTAGACTCAAATTATCGGCAAATGTTCAAAAATTAAAGGAGAAAAACGTTATTTCTGCAGAGTTAAATGCTAACTGGGTAAATGGACGGGGGCTTGGAGTGCAGATAAACGAAAAAGGCGGTCACGGCGATGACTTTTAGGTTCCGAATAGACGAAGAAGGGGGCGTCGAAAAAGGAAGACCGCACAAAGCAAAAATGCCGATATAAGGAACCATTTGCTCATCCAGAATGAGGGTAAGGGTGGTACATTTATTGTAAAAGAGGAATAGTAAATCTGGTTGCTCGAACTGGAGTGGGCACCGATTCGGATGTCATGAAAGCCTGGCTTAAAGTTGGTTGCCGTTCCTTGCCAGGAGCCATCTGGGAGTTGATGGATATTCGCTAGGTCATTTGGAACGGCGCTCCATGTTGGTGAGTCTTTTTTTGCAGGAAGCTCATCTGGAACTCTGAGGCGGTCCTCAAAAGGCTTTGCAAGATTGTCGTTTCGTTGCACGTTTTTGACTTCGATGGTGAAACTGGCGGATGCGGTGTTGCTGTACCTCCAGGTAACAACGGCATTCGCTCGCATAAATCGTTGTTCCAAGCGATAGGAAATATTGGAAACGGTTTGTTTTTTTCTTTCCTCGTTTTCTTCTTTGGTCAGAACATGGATAGGATTTGCGGTGCTCGTTTTTGTGGGGCTCGGGCTAGAATTTGGTGGGGGCAGGATTTTAGATGCAGGAGCCGGTGTTTGAGGCTCTAGAACATTGGTCTGGAAAGTGAGCGGAGGAAGGTTGCCTATGCCGTTGACTCGCAGAGTTGCTGTTGATGGGCCGGTTGCAGAGGGCGTCCAGTAAGCCGGGATTTCGAGGGATTGCCCAGGCTCAATATGAATAGATGGCTGTGGGATCGAGATTCCATCGCGCTCAGCGCATAGTTTAAAATCCGCTGGCGTTGTCCCTCGGTTGTGAAGTGTGATGTCTAGAGTGATCTTGGTCCCTTTGGTGACGTCTCCCAAATCGAGTTTTGGTGTCTCCCAAGCAAGGGCCGGTGGGGGTGGTGGGAGTTGGATTTTCAGCAACCGTTCACCGATGCCATCAGAGATCTGGAGGGAAGCAAATTTGTCAGTAAAAAAACCAGGTTTGATTTTTAATTCGATCTCGGAAGTTCCGCTTGGGGGAAGAGTGAGTTGGTCTTGGGTTTCTAATGGTAGATTAGCATGAATTGTGAGCGGGAGGGTTTCGGGCGTTTTATTTGCGATTTTGATTCGAAGAGGGGAGGGCTCGATTGATTGGGCAAAGGCGGCTTTATCTGGAGCTTCAAATCGATGCTCGCCGATTCCCTGAATATGCAGCGTCATTGGCGGTTTGTTACTCGTTTCAAAGGCGATTTTTCCGAGCTGGGTATCAGGATTTATGGGTGAGAAGGTAATCGCGACAGTTTTTGATTTTCCGCTTGGGAGTTCAAAATCGGGGGCCCCACTAATTGACCAAGGTGGCGCTGATATAATGCGGCCTTGAAGGGTGCCGCCACCGGAGTTCCTGATCAGCATTGGAAGTGTGACGGATTCACCAATGAAGACAGGGCCAAAATCCAGAGTCTCTGGAGAAATATTCATGATCGCCGGTGGTTCTGTGATCTGGATGCGGGTTGTTTTAGTTGCCCAGCACTTTTTTGGGCCGGTCTTGATTTTGAATTTAAAGGAGTCCGTAGGTTGGTTCTTATCGCCACCGTGGGTATAGAGGATCGTTACGGATCCCTTGGAGTTTCTGACAATTTCCGAGAGGGTGCCAAAGCGTGGCTGGGTGAGGATTTTGAACTCCACATCGTAGCCGTCGGATGGGATGGCTCTTAGGGTGATAGGTTTAGTTTCGCCGCGATAAATTTCGAGTGTCGCGTCATATCCGGTCGAGGGCTCGACTGGCGATTCCTTTTCCGTTTTTCGAGGCTCGGCATGGAGTATAGAAAATCCCAGACATAGTAGTAAGGAGGCCATGGTGAGCGCTCCACGCTTTTTTATTGCAGAATGACCGTGGCGAGCTAAACGGACAAATAGGGCAGTGAAAAAATGAAGAATCATTTTTCGGAATTCGGTTAATTCTGTAAGAGGAAATCTTAGTAGATCGGGGTCAGCGGGGAGCAGGTTCCACGCTGCCATCTTTTCGAACGATAAGGTTACCGCACCCATGGGCATCACTGATTTCAATAAACCATGGCATTTGGGGCCATAGGTTTGCTCTGTTCGGTTGACTTGAAAATGGAGTGGGGAGGTAGTGGATGAGTGGGCGATCGCCCTCTTTTGCTGAGCGGAAAAGTCGTTTAAGAGTAGGACATTGCCAGTTTTTTTCACTTAGGCCTAAATCTTTTTTGGTGATATCCAGCCACCATTTCTGTTCTGCAATAGATCCGAGGGGTATTCCTGGCGGCACTTGCGGCCAACCTTCAGCGGCGTAAGTGTCAAACATGACACGAAGATTTTTCAGGTTATTGATGCAAGCCACTTTTTCCGCGCGTGGAGTGGCTCGTTCCACGGCCGGATAAACCATGGCAACCATAATCAATAGGATGCAAATCGCGGCCATCATCTCAAGGAGCGTAAATGCCCTCTTGGCGGAGAACCTAGCCATGATTTTAAAAATCCAGTGCCAGTGCAGAATGCTTCGTCAAGAATTTTATGGCTGCTGGATTACTAAAACAGTATACTCATTTACGGATGGGGGTGTCACCGTAGTGGTTGCGAACTGGGTCGCTGAATTTGAAACCCTGACGCCCGAAACCGAAATATTTTTTTTCTCGGCATCTAAAAAGGGTGAGTTTCCAACAAATTGCAAAGATTGAAATTCGCTATTCCCGCTTCCTGAAAATTTCTGGTTAGGAAAATCGTTTGATGTCTTGCAGGTGGCAACACCATTGCAATAAAGAGAATCAAAGAAGGTTGTCTGTAGGTCTGGAAGTGTGATCCATGATTCTGTTTGCTCGGCAGTGCCCTCAAATGTTTTCTCTAAAATTCTTTGGTTTGTAAAAAATGAACGCTGTCCCTGACCTGCTGCAGAAGCTTGAAAAGTAACTGTGATTTCATTCGAGGCTGGGTTGACGACCCCGCTAGAGTTACCAATATAAGTATCTCCATCGTTGTATATGGTCGCCACACCGCTGGATGCAGCGGCGCTTGAGGTGCTGAATTGGAGGGTTCCGCTTAAATCTTTCGCACGAATAACGGCGGAGAAAGTGCCTTCGTTCGGGAAGTAGGTGCCGTTGCTAAATGGGCCGCCTGGCTTGCCGCCGAAGGCATGGGCGTCGGTCATTAAAAGTGGGCTTGCGGCGATGGTGGCGAAGAGAGCGAAGCGAGAAAGAATCGTGCGAGAGGAGGATTTCATAGGCAATGTGAATAACGCAAAAAACCAGCATCTTTGTCAAGTCGAATGACGCGTTTTTTGCGATCAAAAATACGACGGGGCAGAGTTCCTGTTCGATGTTGGCTAGCCTTCGGAGCTTTCGCTTTCGAGCGAGTGGAGGAGGAGTTGCATGCGGGACTTGATGTCGAGTTCTTCAAGAAGGGCGCGGCGGGACTGAGGGTCGGTGAGGATGGAGGAAATCATGTCGGTGAAGGCGCTGTCCGAGGCAGGCGCTGAAATGTGTTTTTGGAGGTAATGGAGGGCCTCGGTGTTGTTGGCAAAGGAATCCATGCAGGCGTCGCGGATTTTTAATCGAAGGGAGGCAAGTGCGGGATCTTCGTCCGCACAATCGGGGAGGACGGATAGAGAGGCTTGCGGGTAGGGTTCCATTGTGACGGTAGCGAATTGGACGCGTCGAAGACCTTGGAGGACGAGGTTGGAAGTTTCGTCTTCATTTGTCACGGCGGCAC
>CAYRTN010000087.1:0-6896 GCA_964427235.1 uncultured Chthoniobacter sp.
CCCCTATGCGGTTTGACTTACGTTACTGACGGCAAAAATGAAGATCAAAAATTGAAACACAGGGCATTGCGGATTGACATTCTAGCTAGTGCTACTTAAACAAACGACTACACATGAAGATAGCGGTCACCAAAGAAGCCCTCCTCGAAGGATTACAGCGAATTCAAAACGTCGTTAGCACCCGCCCGACGCTACCTGTCCTCACCAATGTCCTCTTAGAGGCTGATGAATCCGGTGTTCAACTCACGACGACCGATCTCGAGGTCGGAATACGCTGTCGCATGGATGCCCGCGTGGAAAAACCCGGGGCCACGACGTTGCCTGCTCGCAAGCTGGTTTCGATCATTCGCGAGTTGCCCAGCTCTGAGATCACGATCGAGGTGGATAGCAAAAATATTGCCTCCATCCGCTGCGGATCTAGCTTCTTCAAGATTTACGGTCTGCCCCGCGAGGAATTTCCTGCTTTTCCCGTTTTCACCGAGCCAAAGTCTCTCACCCTCAAGCAAGGCGAACTCAAGGATGGATTGCGCAAGACCTCTTACGCCATTTCGAATGACGAGGCGCGATATGTCCTCAACGGCATCCTCTTTTCCCTTCAAGAAAACAAGCTCACTCTTGTCGCTACCGATGGACGTCGCCTTGCGCTTTTCGAGACGGAGTTAGAGTTCCCCAAGAGCCACGAGCGCGATTTCATTCTTCCGACGAAGGCCGTTACCGAGCTTCAACGCTTACTCACCGACGATTCCTCTATCGTCATCTCGACTTCCAACAACCTCGTTTCGTTTGAACTCAACGGTTGCCAACTCGTTTCAAAAATCGTCGAAGGAAGCTATCCGAACTATCGTCAGGTTATTCCAGGTGAGGCGACTGAGCGAGTGACTCTCGAACGTGAGGCCCTCTACAACTGCGTTCGCCGCGTGGCCCTCCTGAGCAATGATAAGACAAGCTCGTTGCGACTCACGCTTTCCAAAAACAATCTTGATATCACGGCAAACACCCCCGAGGTCGGCGAAGCGAAGGAATCCATGTCCATTCCGTATCACGGAAAAGATATGTCCATCGCTTTCAATCCCGAGTTCCTCATGGATCCGCTTCGCAACTTGCCCAACGACGAGATCTACCTTGAGCTGATTGACGAGATGAGCCCTGGAGTTATCAAAATCCAGTCTCCGTTCCTCTATGTGATCATGCCGATGCGCGTTTCGACATGATCCCGAATTCCCCACTCTGGGGAATTGACTTAGGCGGCTCGAAAGTGGAGGGGGTCATAATGGATCCCCAAAATCCGACCATGCCGTTGCATCGTCTTCGACGCGATACGGGGGCCGTCAATGGCTACGAGCATATCCTTAGCCAAATTGTGGGTGTGGTTCAGGATTTGGAAGCTGCCTCGGGTTTATCCCATCCTGCCCGCATCGGCATTGGTACCCCTGGGGTTGTTGATCCAGCTATAGGTTCGCTCAAAAACTCCAATACCACATGCCTGAACGGACGTCCCCTCCGCGACGACCTTGCTGCTGCTTTGAACTGCGACGTCGTGATGGCGAATGATGCAAACTGTTTTGCCCTTGCTGAGGCCATTTGCGGTGCGGGTAGAAATGCCGAAGTTGTGCATGGCTTGATCCTCGGTACTGGAGTCGGAAGCGGGATCGTTATTAATGGCAAGGTTATGAATGGTCACCACGGCATCTCGGGGGAGTGGGGGCACAATCCCTTGTGTGGTCAATCCCGCTTGTGCTATTGCGGTCGGAAAGGGTGTGTCGAAACGGTCATCGCTGGCCCCTCATTGGAGCGCTTCTATCACGAAAATGGAGGCGACAAAGTGCGCTTGCCTGAAATCGTTCGCCGTTCAGACGCAGGGGAGTTATTAGCGACTCAAACATTGGAGGTGCTGCGCGCCAAGTTTGCTGAAGCCATCGCGGCGGTCATTAATATCCTGGACCCTGATGTGATTGTCATTGGTGGCGGGGTGGGGAATGTCCCTTTACTCTACGAGGAAGCCACGCGTGCAGCGATCCTACGCCACCTCTTTAATTCTGAGATGACCACTCGCATCGTTCCTCCGCTACTCGGCGACAGTGCTGGCGTTTTCGGTGCAGCCTTGCTCACGGTGTGATTTCGTTTTGTCCCTTTGCCGGACCTCAATGCATGTGTGGGCTTTTCATTGGCGACCAGGAACGCTAATGCATTGTCCATGTCATTCGTTTCCTGCCTCATCACCTATTATCCCGTATGAAAGTTACGAAACGGGGAGAATACGCTTTGAGGGCCTTGATCGCGCTGGCCATGGCTCGGGAAGCTGGTCGCGAGCTTCTCACACTCAAGGAAATTGTCTCTAGGGAAAGTATCCCGTTGCCATTTCTGGAGCAGATTTTCCTCCAACTCCGTGAAGCAGGCATCGTGGACGGCAAGCGCGGTAAACATGGCGGCTACTTCCTTGCCAAACCCCCGTCGAATATCTCGATGGGTGAAGTTGTTCGCCTCGTCGATGGACCTCTCGCTCCCATCGCCTGTGTGAGTCACTCCGCCTATGTCAAATGCAGTTGTCCCGACGAGGAACATTGCGGGCTGCGCCTGCTCATGCTCGACGTCCGCAACGCTATAGCTGACATCTTGGACAGATACAGCCTAGCTCAAGTCGTCGAGGTGACACTCGATAAGCTTCTTCAGGACGGGATCCCCGTTCCGTTTGCATCGCCCTCTCAAGTCGCTTCAGTAGCCGTCGACTTCGAAATCTAAAATGCCCTTGTGTGGGAACCTGACTCCCAGGGGGGGCGCGCCTCCGCCAAGCGATTTGATAGAAGAAAGGTTGAGAATCTCCCGCAGAGGCGCGGAGTCGCGGAGAAGAAGAAAAAGTGATCTAGCTTCGCGTCTCCGCGTCTTCGCGGGCAACTCTTTCCTACATCCGTCTCAGCGCGACTCAGGGTGAGCACTTGTTCAGTAAGCGTTGCGCCAAGCACCCCGTTGTTTTTTAAGAGGGTAGTGAAAATGTCGTAAGTAAATGTTACGACGCTTACAGCACCTACGCCGCTTTTTTCAGCGGGATCTTATTTTTCGCCCACTTTTGCGGTGTAAGGCGAAGTGGTAAAATTCCTGCGCCTTGTTCGCGAGTCGAGGAGTGCTAATTGTTGCCTGTTGCTGGAACCGGTTGCATACTGCATTGAGTGAGTGTGCCACAGCATGAAGGGCATTTTTTCTTAAGTGTCCCCGTTTTGAAGAAGGTCTCCGCGATCGATTCGCAATCAGAGCAAATCATTTTGTTGCTCTTGTCATAGGTGACCGGGGCTGTTTTTCCTTCGCGCATACACTCCGTTCTCTGAACGAGCACGGTTTTGCATTTATTGCAATAGATGGCGGTGGCGCACGTTTGATGAGATGGCGTCTGACAGCCAACTAATAAAGTGGCTGCTGAAATAAGGGATCCAAGTATGAGGCGTGTTTTCATGATGTGGGAGTTGATTGACCGAGTGCACATTCGCTCATCGCCTTAGGGTATGTAATGGGGGCTTCACCCTAAGTTGTCTGGTCCCGTTGCCTGCCTATCACCAGCGTCGTGGTCCTTCGTAGTAACCGCGATGGTAGCCGCCGTAGGGGCGCTCACAGTTGTGGAAGCGACCAGGATAAGGTTCGTAGCGTTGCCATCCCACACCGATCAAGGCAGGCTGAGCGTAGTATCGCGGGCCTGCATACCAAGGAGTGTAGGCTGGGTAGGGGTATGAGGGGTAAACAGGCGCGGCGTACTCGGGAGTGCTCAATCCCATGCTGGCTACCAATGCGGAATTGACTGTTCCTGTGGGAGTGAGTTTGTGATCACGTTGGTAGTTGCGGATTGCCCGACTAGTCGACGGTCCAATGGTTCCATCGATGGGTCCTTGATAGTATCCCTGTTTTGCCAAACCGACTTGTACTGCAGATTCGAGCGATTGCGTTGGAGTGTATCCACCACCATCTAAGGTGCATCCGATGAGAAATAGGGAAGCACAGAACAAGAGGCCCAGATTGGTCCATGCTGAAAAAGAAATGCTCATGAGCAAAATGTAACCGTCTTTTAATCCAAATCAACCTGCGCTGGTATCACGCGGAGTTGGCTTTTCATTAATGGCGTTAGCGACAACTTTACTCCGACAAGAGGTTTTTGGGCCGTGGATCGCTCGGGCTTGAGTCGGTTCTTGATCCTGGGACTGGAACAGGTCGATCGGAAAGAGTCGGCATGGGTTTTTCGGCAGCGATGGCTTCTGGGTGCGATTCCTCGCCACCGAGTGGAGTGACATTTCCATCAGGGCCTAATTTGAGGAATGGTTTGTGGCGTAGAGTTTGGTTGTAGGTCTTTCTGTCCAGCACCTCGCCATTGAGTCCGATCACAGAATAAAGAAAGACCCTCGGTGCGACATTCTGAAGAATATGTGGCTGATTTTTGGAATCGAGGAGGATATCCGGTACGCCAGAAGAAACAAGGCGACCGAGGCGGTGGGTGCAAAAAACGGCGCCTTTTTTTGGGTCTTGAATGCGAATGTAAAGTTGGGAGCTATTCGGCAACCGATGTGTAAGGAGTGAGATATGGCGGATTGAAGCGGAATTAGTTTCGGTTTGTGGGACACCTACCGTCTTCTCATAAACGACACGGCCTTCGGTGATTTCCACATTGAGGGGAGGGGAATTAAAATATTGGCCTAGTGAGGTTGCGTAAACTGACGCCTGGATACGATACCCCCCATATTCGGTGATCGGGTAAAGCGGAGTAAGATTGACGGCGCGAGTGATTCTTTGCCCAGCTTCAAGCGTGATTGGGGCGTCGCTGGTTCTTCCTGGGCGTGGGGCGACGGGACGATTATCGAGTGTTTCAACTTGGAATCCAAACCAGTGGATTTTCCCGCTGTCGGCGAGTTCAAGAGTGGTTCCCGAGAGGTTTGTGATGCTGACATTCACAATGAGTGGCTCGTAGGCGATATAAAGCGTCCGCTTGAGTGTAATATCGACCTGCACTTGAGCCGATGCGTAGTGGAGAGCAGCGAGCAAAAATCCGGCAACGAGTGCTAAGCGCGACGAGCTGGAGGACCGAGGAGGGGGGGACTTCGCTGGGACCTTAGCAACCTCTGCGATATTCATCATTGCGGAACGTCGCTAGCAGTGCGGAAGCCGAGGGCGTCATCGCTCTGGAGTTCCGAGAGTTTCAATATGCGTCGAGTGGATTGGTATTCCTTTGTTTTCCAGTTGCCGCCGCGAATGACGGGATTCTTGGGCTCCTCGCCAATTGTCGAGGTCCATTCGGAGACGTTTCCAGCAGTTCCGAATACGCCGTAGCTGCTTTTATCCGTTTTTGGGAGATTGACCTGGGTGTAACGCTTACCGCCATCCTTCTCTCCACCAGCTTTCGGGTCGGGATTTGGGCTGAAATCAAGTCCTGTATTAGCCCACTCCGGCTTGTTTTCATCACCCCAAGGATAAAGACCTTTGCTTTTGCCTCGCGCGGCTTTTTCCCATTCCTGCTCGGTGGGAAGGCGCTGGCCCTTCCACTTGGCGTAGGCATAGGCATCATACCAATCCACACCGAAAACCGGGGAGTCCAACGTGAGTGGCGCATCGTGGTATTTTCCCCATTTCCTCGCGCGGGTGTAGTAACCAGGCATAGGGGGCTTGAGTTCATTCATGTCTGCCCAATCCGCAGGGACGTGGGTCTTTCCTTTCGGTTGGTCTGGGCTGTCAAAGGAAGTTGCCTTATCTGGGTTTTCCTTCAGGAATTTCAGGAATTCATTATATTCCGCAATGGTGACCTCATACTTGGAAATGTAAAAAGTCGGAAGTGTCATGGTCTTATCTTGGTATTGGAACTCGCCAGCCGGGATTTCGATCATGGTACCGAGATCCTTGATGGTCACATCGGTTCTGGTCATCGCAAGATAAATAGCGAAGCAAGCGCCGATAGTCAGCGTGAGCGAAAGGGCGCTGCCGATCATAATATTACGTCGGTTTTTTTCCTTCGTCTCGACCACGGCTTTGCTCATCACAAGACCTTGAGCTTGGATTTTCTTGGCATCTGCAGGAGCAGATTTTGGCATTTTGGAAGCTGCGAGATCGGCGACGGCCTTCCATGTCGGAAGGGTATTAGGTGCGCTCGCCATCTTTGTGGCTACCTCTTTGGCGAAAGCCGAAGCGGGTGAGTTATCGATGGAGGCGAGTAGCATCTGACCAATCGCGGATATTTCTTCCTGAAGAGTTGGCGTGCTCTGGGCTGTTTCGCAGGCGATGTTAGAGATCTGGGGAGGTTGGCCCGATTTGATGATGATATGATTCGGCGTCCAAGCGAGGTGGGCGATTTTTTCCTTATCAAAAAACTCAGCGACATCAGCAATCACCTTGATCGCCTGGAGTGCTGTTTTCGCGTCGAGTGGGGTTCCTCGTTGTTGAAGTTGAGCGAGCGTCGGGCTTGCGACAAACTCGCAAGAGTAAAAGTGCGTTCCATTAACTTCACCGCCCTCATAAACAGACGAAACCATCACGTTTGATACACGTGCCTTTGCTTTGGCATCGGCCTTAAATCGCTCAACGATTTCGGGGTTCTGTGCAGCTTCAGGTTTCAAGACAAAAAGAGTCACCTGACGATCTACGTTCGTTTGCTTGGCGCGATAGAGGGATTTTGAATCACGCTCTTCGAGTTTGGCCTCGATTTTATAATTTCCTAAAGTGGTGCCGACTAACTCATCTGGTGGCATGTCTGGTGTGGCGACAAAGGCGGGTGCCGTTTGTGGTTTGGCGGCCGCAACAGCGGGCTTGGCAGCAACGGGAGCTCCGGGTTTGGCTGCGGCAGCAGCGGGCTTGGCAGCAACGGGAGCTCCGGGTTTGACTGCGGCAACAGCGGGCTTGGCAGCAACGGGAGCTCCGGGTTTGGCTGCGGCAAC
>CAYRTN010000088.1:0-6770 GCA_964427235.1 uncultured Chthoniobacter sp.
GACAGGTCAGATCATCACGGTTGATGGTGGTCTGCACGAAGCCTTCCTGAGATAATATAAAACAAAATGGGCCTGCTCTCTCACTTTGAGGGAGCAGGCCTTTTTGTTTTTGAGCGACTCTCGAATCGGTTTTATTTGCAGGCCTTGGCCATTGCCAGTAACTGCAAGTCCAAGGGACTCGACTTCAGTGGCTCAAACTTCTGCCTCATGATTTCGACTGTCCGGAGGGCTCGCACCTTGTTGCCTTTTTCGATCAGAGCGTTGACGAAGGGAACGCCGACTTGGTTGACGAAATTGCCGCCTCCAGCTTTGCCTATGGATTGAAGTTGTTTGTGGAATTCCATTGCGCCTTTGTTGACGCCGCCAGCCTCCAATGCTGCTTGCACGCGAGTTGCCGCGACTTCGCAGCTAAGGTCCGTGCGGGAGTTTAAGTTTTGGGTTAGTATCAGGTTCTCCGTCTTCGCTGCGTCTAGGGATTTTCCAGTTTCGCGTTGGAGAGTCGCTAGCGCCTGTTGGTGCTGGACTTTGGAATCCGGATTTCGGCTGAGAGCCTTGATCGCTTGCTCATGGAGTTGAATCCGGTCGTTGATGGGGGCCTTCACCCTATCCGAAAAATCGCCAAAACGACTCCATGCGACGGGGTTTTCCGGGCAGATGCGCGTGGCATTCTCTAGTGCTAAGCGGGCGTCATCAAGCCGGCCTGCATGCTCAAATATTTCAGCCATGGCAAGTGCACTCATCGAAGCTAGAAACTCCGGTCTTTCGCGGAATCGGGCGGCGAGTTGCTGGATATCGTGATCGCTCACGGGTTGCCAAGTTTGGGGATCAAGGGCAGTTCCTGTCACTAGGTTTTGCGAGGAATCCCGGCCGCAGTTCAGTTCCCATTTACTTGTGCTGCTCATGTAGCCAAACCAAGCATGCCCCCCATTGGAACCTTGACCGCTGAACATAATAGTGGGCAGGCCTAGGGACTTTCCGCAAAGCGCGGCGTGATAGGCTTGGTCTATGCAGATTCCACCGCTTTTCTCAATAGCGGCCAATGTGTATGGGCCATATTCCCAAACGTATTTTTTAGCTTTGATGCGTTCATCTCGATATCGGACCATCGAAAAGGCCTGATCAAAATTCCCTGGCCGTAACCGGATTTTCTTTTGCGCCCAAGTCATCTCGGCGGGGGTGATGAACGCATCAACGACGAATTTGAGTTCATTGGGTGAAAATCGTCGAAGATCAAGAAGGAGCTTGTGGGATTCATTCGCTTCAACCCAACGCCCAAATTGCACTTCTGGAGAGGCGATCTCCTTTGGCACTAAATCGGATGGGACTTGGTGATGGGGCCAGAATGAAGGAACAGCAGAGTCGGACACGAAGGCGATGGCAATCGCGAGATTGGCATACTCGCGCCATTTGGTTGGGTAAGCTTCTCGAATCGCCCGGAGGTTTTTTAAGACTAATGGGAAAAAGTCGCGGTCATCGCAGGTGGAAAAAAAGGCCCGAAGGAATCCAGGGTCGGCTAGGGCTTCGAAAGCTAAACTTTTTCCGGCAATCTCACTCAGAAGACCTCCCTCTAAGGAGGAACCTGATGGTAACGCGTTATCCTGTAACGTGCGGCGGATTTCAGGAGCGCTCGCCATTCGTGAGGCTTCCTCGAGTGAGATCAGAATGGCATCCGGCGGGGGAGTCAGCCCGGGAGGCACAAAAATCAGTCCGGCAGTATTTGGGCGTCGGCAAAAGTGCCGTTGAACGAGTGCGGCATTTTCAGTGGAAGCCTCGCGGGAGAGGAGTTCGCACCAGCGCCAGAGGTCGAGCCATTCGACAAATGCGGCGGCGCTCGCTGGGTTGGCTTTTTTTTGATCTCCAGGTTTGTAGTAACGGGCGAGCTCGCTTTCCAAATGGTTTCGGGCGTTTTCAAAACCCTCATTCGCGAGACTCGATATATCCGAATTCGTCGGAGGGGATTCCAAATTGTATCCCCAAGCGGATTGCAGTCCCACCGCAGATGCCAGCATGAGCATGAGCAGACATGGGCAAAGTTTGGTCAAAATAAATGCGTGGTGTTCGCCGGTAAATTTCACAATGGTGGGAGCGTTCTTTAGCAACCTGCATTGAGTCTCGCTAATTCACAGCAGAATTTTGTTCAGAGGCGGGTTTTTTCCTCATTGACTGCCCGTGCTGTCCAATTCGCTTTTTTTCGGATAGACCTTCCCATATGCCGCTCGCTTGCCGTCTTTTGGATTTCGCAGCCAATCCCGCCGCTTTAGCCATTCAGGAAGTGCCCTCTTCAACACCGGAATCCGGCGAAGTCGTACTTAGCATGCTGGCGGCATCCGTGAATCCTGCAGACCTCAATGTCATTGAGGGCACGTATGGTGAGTTGCCTCCTCTTCCATCTACGATTGGCAATGAAGGGTGCGGAATTATTTCTCAAATCGGATCAAGCGTCGAGGGGTTCACGATCGGCACTCCGGCGATCGTGCTTAGAACAGGAACTTGGACTACCGAAATGCGAGTTTCGGCCGCTGATGTGATCCCTCTTCCCGTCGGTATCGACCCATGGCAGGCGGCGATGCTCACCGTCAATCCCGCCACAGCTTGGAGGATGATGCACGATTTCACCCAACTCAAAAGCGGTGACTGGATTGTCCAAAATGCCGCAAATTCCGGGGTCGGACGCGCCGTCATCCAACTCGCCAAGGCACTTGGATTCCGTACGCTCAATGTCGTTCGACGTCCGGAGTTGATTGACGAGCTTCAGTGTATCGGTGCGGATGTTGTCGTTCTTGAGGATGTGGATCTACGCTCAGAAACGGTCCGTCTTTGTGGTGGCGAACAACCGAGGTTGGCGCTGAATGCCGTTGGGGGATCAAGTGCACTCAATATCGCGAACGCACTCGCTCCTGGATCTCCTCATGTGACGTATGGGGCCATGGGACGCCAACCCCTTAAAATCCCTAATGGGTTGCTGATTTTTAAAAACATTTCCTTCCGTGGTTTCTGGCTTCGTCGATGGAGAGAGGGAGCTTCGCGGCAGGAAATCCATGATACCTACCATGTTCTTTCCGAATTTGTGGTCAGTGGAGTTCTTAAAACGCCTGTTCATCGCATCTTTCCGCTCAATCAAGCGCTCGAGGCTGTGCAGGAAGCGGCGCTCGCTGGTCGCTCAGGAAAAGTGCTTCTTGATCTCGCGAGTTGCAAAACGCATTGAGCTTTTCTGTCTGAGGACGCAGATTGGTTGGGTATGAGCGCTGATACTTGCGATTGGCAGAATTTTTCTCCCGGTGATTTGAGTTATGCCCTTCCGATCGTATCCAGTGGGGATGTGTCGTCTTCTATCGCTCGTTCTCGCAAGGCATTTCCTAGCTGGGCAGGGCTGTCCCTCGACGAGCGCCGTACTGCTCTTTCTCAATGTGCTGAAAACCTTCGTTCCAAAAGCGATGAGATAGCTGTTCTGATCACACGCGAGACGGGAAAGCCCATTCGCGAATCCCGTCTGGAAATGGCGGCGGCGATGGCGAAGTTCGATCTCACCTTTGCGGATGGCGAGAGGTTTCTCCGCGATGAATTGGTTGCCGATGGCCCGAATCCGTCTTTGGTGCGTCATTCTCCACGCGGGCCGGCGGCAGTCATTGCGCCATTCAACTTTCCTGTTCATCTCGGTCACGGGGCGACACTCTCGTATCTTCTGGCTGGAAATACCGTTCTTTTCAAACCCTCGCCGATGGCTGCCAATGTGGGCCTCGCCTACGCGCAGGTGATGCAGTCTGCCCTGCCTGCTGGTGTCTTTGAGCTTGTTCAGGGATGGGGGCCGATTGGGCAGGCGCTTTGTTTGGATCCTGCGGTGAGATCGGTCTGTTTCACGGGATCACTCCCTGTTGGTCGTGCCCTTGCGACTTCACTTGCGGGAGATTACTCCAAGTGCCTCGCGCTGGAACTCGGTGGGAAAAATACCGCGATCATCTGTGAAGATGCCAATCTCGTGCTTGCTGCCGATGCTGTTGCAGATGGAATGTGTCTCACTGCTGGACAGCGCTGCAATGCGACATCCCGCGTTCTCCTTCATCGGGACATTGCTGATCGCTTCTTGGATCTTTTCAAAACCTCGCTTCAGCGCTACCGGCCCGCTGATCCTCTCGATGAAACAACCCTTCTCGGTCCGTTGATTCATTTTTCGGCACATGAACGCTACGAGCAGTTGATATCTGGATCCGAAGGCGAATGGATTGTTCCTGGTGGAATTCTGGAGTGTAATGACAAAGAACAACATGGATTCTACGTCCTCCCCGCTGTCGTCATGGTAACGGATAGCGCCATGCTCGACGCCTCGCCGCTTGCTAAGTGCGAGACGTTTGCTCCGATTCTGGTTGTCGAAATCTACGATCATGAGGCGGATGCTATCGCTCGTCATGAGGCTTGGGCTTTTGGCCTAACCGCGAGCGTGTTCACGGATTGCGAAGCGACTTTTTCACGAATCGGGTCCCGTCTTTCGGTTGGAAATCTCTATCGCAATTTGCCAACCACATTTTCTCCCTCCACATTGCCGTTCGGGGGGTGGGGGAACTCTGGTAATGGACGACCCGGTGGACGTGGCTTCCTGCGCTTTGCCGTTCAAGAACAAGCCGTGCAGTGGAAAGCGTAAGACGGAAAAAACCTGATGAGTTTTTTTACTGATCCCACTCCAAAAATAAGTCCATTTAGCAAGAGGTCTGGCATAGACTAACGACACATGAAACGCGGTTTTCTCGACAAACTCATTGAGCGCCTTCCCTTGGTTCAGACTGGAGAGGTGCAGAATTACCTTGTGGAAATCGCCCGCGAGAAGGGTTTCCTTGAGACGATCTTCAACGCCATTCTTGAGGGAGTCATCGTAACGAATCCTGATGGTCGCATCCTGTATCTCAACCGGGCCGCATGCGGATTTTTTGGAATCGAGTCGGAGTCCAGTTTGGGTCGTCCTCTATCCGAAGTTGTTCGTGGCATGGATTGGGATGCGCTCACCAGCTCGCGCAGTGAAATTATCAGCCGAGACCTGGAGGTTTTTTATCCCGACAATCGTTTGCTCAATTTTTATGTGGTTCCGCTCCTGAGCGACGAGTCGGATGGCAAGGATTGCGAGACCGTTGGCCGTGCTGTGATCTTGCGCGACATCACACAGACCCATCGGGCTGCTCAGGAAACCATCGAGGTGGAGAAATTTTCGGCTCTGACGATGCTTGCGGCGGGCGTGGCGCACGAGATTGGTAATCCTCTCAACTCACTCAATATCCACCTCCAGTTGATGCAGCGGAATCTTCAGAAGGCTCCGCCGAATCTCCGCAAGCAACTCGAGGAATCGGTCTCCATTGCTCGCGGCGAGGTAACTCGACTGGATCACATCATTACTCAATTTCTACGAGCCATTCGCCCTCAGCCCCTCCAGGTTTCCTCATCTGACATCAACTCCATCCTTAACGAGACATTGGAGTTCCTTTCCGCCGAGATTCAGGATCGTGATATCATCGTGGAGAAGGATCTATCCAAGGGTCTGCCACTTCTTCAGATCGATGGAGACCAGATTAAACAGGCATTTTACAACATCTGCCGCAATGCCTTTCAGGCCATGAAAAGCGGCGGCATACTACGTGTGGCGACCTCGTTGGATACGAACCACGTGAACATCGTCTTCAGTGACACTGGAGGTGGGATTTCTCCAGAAAACATCACGCGCATCTTTGAACCCTACTTCACCACTAAATCTAACGGCAATGGGCTTGGGTTGCTCATTGTGCGACGCATCGTTCGCGCCCACGGCGGCGAAGTAATCCTAGAAAGCTCGCCTGGTCGAGGTCTCACACTGACGATTCTACTCCCTCGAGTGGATCGTCGTGTTCGCTTCCTTGGCACAGGGGATGATTCGCCTGAATCCAAATGAACACCCATTACACGACCCTTCTCAAGACGCTCCACGCTGAGGCCCTCGCCAATTACCAATCTGGTTGCCGCACTCCCGATACGATTCTTTCTCCGGAATCGTCCGCTGCCTTGGTCGGCCTTGGGCTTACAAACGCATGCCTCTACGACTACGTGGATGATTTTTCTCGTTATGGCGCTCCCGATTTGGAGACGTTTCTTGGTGTCGCAGGACTGCGTGTCGCAAGCTTCGGTGGTGTCCAAACAAACGCCGAGATTCCTGAAAGCGATTTGCCACGCAAGAGTGACTCGTTTGATGGGGTTGCTTGGCTGCCGCGCATCATTCGCAAGGCGCAGTGTTTTTTGGACGGCACACTCTGCCGAGATATCATGTATGGTTGCTCTGGCGATCGTGCGTTCCTTGCCAATTATCACGCGAATCTGCCTGGATTTCTTCAAGCTGTTTTGCAGGCCAAAGGCGATCCGGCTTCCGTACTCCGCTATTTGAAAGAGCAGGCCACCGCCTAGTGGGGAAAGTAGGGAAAGGGATTAGATGTGCTTCGCGCTACGCTCCCGGTTCAACCACACTTTGGTGATACCCTTCATGCGGGTGAGAATGTAGTAAACGGTTTGGCTTCGTTGGCGGACGAGGTCGGCCCCGACAATCTTCGGAACAAAGTCGGCCGGAACCTCAATGACCTCTTCGGGAGTGAGTCCATCGAGACCTTTGCAGAGAATCGATGTCATCGCCTTAGTGAGGGTTTGTACATGGGGGCCGAGTGTGACCCGGAACATGCACCCACGCGTTGGGGAAAGTTTTAAAAAAACACCGACCGAGTCGGTGCATTCCTCGTCTTTACGAATATCTTCCAGATCGAATGTCT
>CAYRTN010000089.1:0-6711 GCA_964427235.1 uncultured Chthoniobacter sp.
TCGAGGCCATCGCCATCGGCAATGGCACCGCTTCGCGTGAAACCGAGACCTTCGTTCGCGCATTGGGCCTGCCCTCTTCCGTGATGATCGTTGTCGTGAATGAGGCTGGGGCTTCGATTTATTCCGCTTCGGATATCGCTCGCGAGGAATTTCCCGATCTGGATCTCACGGTTCGAGGCTCTATTTCTATTGGCCGCCGGCTCATGGATCCTCTCGCTGAGTTGGTCAAAATCGACCCTAAATCCATCGGCGTTGGCCAATACCAACACGACGTGGATCAAGCCGCGCTCAAGCGCTCGCTCGATGATACGGTTGTTTCCTGCGTGAATCACGTTGGGGTTGAGTTAAACACGGCCAGCACCAACCTCCTCGCGTATGTCTCGGGTCTGAATTCCCGCACGGCGCTCAATATCGTCCAGCATCGCAACCAGAATGGGCCCTTCAAATCCCGCGATGAATTGCTTAAAGTCGCTGGACTCGGACCGAAGGCGTTCGAGCAGGCCGCCGGCTTTCTGCGAATCCGCAACGGAGTACACCCCCTCGACGCCAGCGCGGTCCATCCAGAGCGCTATCCGATTGTGGACCGCATGGCTCAGGATCTCGGTTGTTCCGTACCAGACCTTTTGCAAAATCCCGCCCGCCGCGCCTCGATCAAACTCGAGAAATACGTCACGCCGGAAGTGGGACTCCCAACGCTCCAGGACATCGTAACCGAAATAGCCAAGCCCGGTCGCGATCCGCGCAAGCAATTTGAGGCCTTTGCTTTTTCCGATGAGGCCGTGAAAATTCAAGACCTCAAGCCCGGTATGAAGTTGCCCGGCATCGTCACGAACGTCGCGGCCTTCGGCGCCTTCATTGATGTGGGCGTTCACCAAGATGGACTCGCGCACATCAGCCAGCTCAGTGATCAGTTCGTAAAAGCTCCCTCCGACGTCGTGAAGGTCGGCCAAAAAGTGATGGCGACCGTTCTCGAGCTCGACCTTGATCGTAAGCGCATCAGCCTGTCGCTTAAAACCAATCCCGAAATCGGCGCCGCCCCCCGCGGACGCGAGAGCGGGGGCGGGGGCGGCGGAGGTGGCAAAAACTTCTCATCCGCCCGCCCTCAGCAAAAATCCGCCCAGCAAGTCGATTGGTTTACAGCGGCAATGAATCGTAAAAACTGATTTTATCTCCACGCCTCTGTTGTGGCGTGGCTTTTTTGCTGTGGCTTTTTTGCTTGGAGCGATGTGCTGTGAATCTTAGTTTGGTGGCTTCATGAAACCACCCATTCGCGTTGCTGTAACCGGTGCTGCCGGCCAAATTTCCTACTCCCTTCTTCCTCGCATAGCTTCTGGTGCGATGTTCGGCCCTGATCAACAGGTCATTCTTCAACTCATTGAAGTGCCTGTTGAAAAAGCCATGAAGGCCCTTGAAGGAGTTGCGATGGAGTTGGACGATTGTGCCTTTCCTCTCCTCTACAGCATGGTTCTCACCGACGATGCTCGGGTTGGATTTAAGGATGCGAATTGGTGTCTCCTTGTTGGCGCGAAGCCACGCGGTCCAGGAATGGAGCGCGCTGATCTGCTGAAGGATAACGGAAAAATCTTTACGTCGCAGGGAACAATTATTGATGAGGTCTCGGCCGAGAACGCCCGTGTGGCTGTGGTGGGTAATCCGGCGAATACAAATTGCATGATTGCCGCCAGCAAGGCCCGCCGCCTCACCCCTGACCGCTTTACTGCCATGGTCCGCTTGGATCAGAATCGCGCCCAAACGATGCTGGCCAAAAAGGCCGGCGTTGCCACTACGGATGTGAGCGACATTTTTATCTTCGGTAATCACAGTCCGACGATGTTCCCCGCATTTGGTCATGCCAAAATCAACGGCAAGGCCGCGACCAGTGTGATCAACGATCCCGCTTGGCTTGAAGGTGCATTCTGTGAATCCGTGGGCAAGCGCGGTGCCGCCATCATTGCGGCGCGCGGGGCGTCCTCCGCCGCTTCGGCAGCAAACGCCCTCGTCGACCATGTGCGCGATCTCAGCACTCCTGGGGCAATTCATTCCGTCGCTGTGAAATCCGAGGGCCGGTACGGCTTTGATCCCGAAGTGTGGGCAGGCATGCCGGTCAAAACCCTCGCCCCTGGGGAATATGAGGTTATCACTGGAGTTCCTCTCGACGACTTTGCAAAATCAAAAATTGCAGCGACCAATAAGGAACTCGCGGACGAACGCGCGATGGTCGCCGAAATGCTCGGTTAGGTCGCTAGGCTGGTTTGTTTTGGGGAAAAATAAGGATTAATCCTCCTCGCTAGCCGTGGGGGATTCGCCTCCCGCATTTGGAAGTGCTGCTGAGGTGTGATCCGAGAGGCATTCCACATTTCGGAGTTTTCGCTCGAGCACACGGCTTCGTGTGCCGACCTGATCGATCTCGGTCGAGGCGGTGTGTAGCTTTTTCTTCACACTCTCGAGCGCAGCGCCAAACTTCGAAAACTCGGTCTTCACGGCAGCCAGAGTTTGCCACACTTCGCTGGAGCGTTGCTCGATGGCCACGGTACGGAAGCCCATTTGGAGACTGTTGAGGATAGCCACAAGCGTGGTGGGTCCGGCAATCACCACGCGATGATCCCGCTGAATGCATTCCGCCAACTCACGTCGTCGAAGGACTTCGGCATACAGGCCTTCGGTGGGGAGAAACATGATCGCGAAATCCGTTGTCTTCGGCGGGTTCAGGTATTTGTCGCAAATGGTGCGGGCGTTCGTCTTGATGGCCGATTCGAGTTGGCGCGCGGCAGCCTCCGCCTCGCTTGTGGCTCCGGCATTGAGTGCATCGACCAATCGCTCGTAGTCTTCCTTCGGAAATTTGGCATCGATGGGGAGCCAGACACTGGTTCCATCGCCATTTCGGCCAGGAAGTTTTACGGCAAATTCGACCCTCTCCCGCTCGCCCTTGGTCGCCACGTTGGTGTCGTATTGCTGAGGACTGAGAAATTGCTCGAGGATAGCAGCGAGTTGCACCTCGCCCCACGCGCCACGAGTGGTGACGTTGGACATGACCTTCTTCAAATCACCCACCCCCTGCGCCAGTGTCTGCATATTCAGCATAGCAGATTGGACCTTGTCTAAGTTGTCGCTCACGATTTTAAAGGATTCGCCAAGGCGACGTTCGAGGGTTGTCTGCAGCTTCTCCTCTACCGTGGCACGCATGGCTTCCAACTTGGCGTTATTGTCCTGCTGGAGTTCACTCAGCTTGCTTTCCACGGTGTTGCGCAGGCCTTCGAGCTTCTCTTCGTTGCTGCGAGTGAGTGCGCCAAGCTGTGTGCGGAAGCCCTCGAGTTGCTGATTTTGCAGATCAAATGCATTTTTGACCGAGGCCGCCAGCGTTTGCGTTTCCTGGCGTGTGGAATCCGTGAGCGCGTGTCGGAATTCCGTGATCTGACGGTCAAGCGACTCCCTGAGCGCATGGATTGCGGACGTTTGGGCCAGCAGTGTCTCGCGTGAGGCTTCGCCGCTCTGGTGGATGCCAGATTGGATGTATTGGAAAAGCTCCTGCCGCGAACTGGTGTTTTCCTGCCGTAAAACGGCTTCAAAATCGACTCGTAAATCCTTCGCCGATTGCGTGATGTTTCTCTTGCGTGTCGCCGCCATCCAGACCACGGCGATCAAGGTGAGGGTAGAAAGAAAAAAGAGCGTGATAAGCAGTAGTTCCATAGAGTAACAAATTACATGCTACTCAACCTCGATCGGTTTTGCTCTCTCTAAAAAACGAAGGGGAGCGAGATTGGGCGGGGCCCCTTCTGCGGATAAACATTAGTGAAAGTTTGGCTGGACAACACACTACAAGGATGGTAAATCTTCCATCTAATGCTTATGCAACGTAAAAGTGCGTTTTCTCGTCGCGGCCCCGATTTGGTGACCGAAGAGTTGGTTGCGGTGCTCACAAAGAAGAATTCTTTTGAATTCAAACAGTTGTTCGACATGGTCCACGAACAACTCCGAGCCCGTAACGCAGCCAGCGGCGGGGAGGAAATGCTTCGCCTTCGTGCTTATGAGAAACTTCAAAATCTCGTATCCCGCGGAATGGTCAAAAAAACCGGGAAAAAATACAAAGGCCTAGCTTCACTCGCTAAAGCCCTCACCCCTGATCCGGTCCACGTTCCCGCAGCGAAATAAAAGTTCCCTCCTCCTTCCCGGAGCCTACCCCTCGGAATACATCCACGTCTGGTTGAAGGCTTTATTTTCAAAGCCTTCGACCTCCAATCCATTGGGATCAATCAATGGTACAGAGCCTAAGCGTTTTACGACCCAGAATCGTCCCCGATTTTTTCTTTGCTGTAGGATTTTCTCATCCAATCCACACAAGGTTCCAGATGTGCATTCCTCGCGATCCTCAGAACTGCAACCGCATATCCGACAGCACAAAGAGAAGAACCCTCCATAACATTTTAGGAGGGCTCAAACTCCGTTCCTACCGTAAATTAGACCGAAAAATGTCGGCAATTACTCGGTAATGATATCCTTGTAGGTTTTGCCTGCAGGAATCATTGGCAACACGTGCTCGGTGAAAGGCACCATGACGTCAAGGAGATAGGCTTCCTTCGAATCAAGCATGCGCTTCATAGCAGCAGGGAGATCTTTTTTATGGAGAACCCGCTCGCAAGTGACACCAAAGCCTTTGGCGATGTCAACGTAGTTCGGGTAAACGCGATCGAGATCTTTCGGGTCGCCGAGGAAGGTATGCCCGCGATTGCCACCGTGGAAGCGATCTTCCCATTGAACAACCATGCCGAGGTGTTGGTTATTGAGAATAATCGCCTTGGCTGCAATGCCCTCGATATGGGCGGTAGCCAACTCTTGGACATTCATCAAAAAGGATCCGTCCCCATCGATGTCAACGACCTGCTTGTGCGGGGCGCCGACCTTGGCTCCCATCGCAGCGGGGTAACCGAAGCCCATGGAACCTAGACCTGCGGAAGTAATGAATGTGCGTGGTTTGTCGAAATTGTAGAATTGGCCAGCCCACATTTGGTGTTGGCCCACGCCTGTTGTGATGATCGCATCGCCCTTGGTCATCTCGCACAAGAGGCGAATGACGTGTTGGGGCTGAATGACATCTTCCGTGTCCTTGAAGGAGAGCGGGTGCTTGGCCTTCCACTCGTTGATCTGCTTATACCAGGCTGGGAGACGGTTGAAATTTTTTGCCGTACGCTTGTAGCCAGCTTGGTCGAGAAGCTTGTTGAGTCGGCTCAACGCATACTTGAGATCGCTCAAGATCGGAAGGCGGACGGATTTATTTTTGTTGATCTCGGAATTATCGATGTCGATGTGAACGATCGTGCCGTGTTCACAGAATTTCTCGACTTTGCCAGTGACGCGGTCGTCGAATCGAACGCCAATGGCGAGAAGAAGGTCAGCTTCATTCACGGCATTATTCGCGTAAACGGTGCCGTGCATTCCGAGCCATTTCAAGGACAGTGGGTGGGTCTCAGGGAAGCAACCGATGCCCATGAGCGTCGTCGCCACAGGGATTTGCGTGCGCTCAGCAAATTCCAACAACTCAGCAGAAGCCTCGCCGGACATCACTCCGCCGCCACAATAGATCATCGGGGCTTTGGCTTGCTTGATCATGCCGATCATCTCGTTGAGCGCGACGTCGTCCGCCTTGCGCTCGGGCTTGTAGCCACGGAGATTGATCGTTTTTGGGAAAATCGGTTGCGTCGTCTGATTTTGGATATTCTTAGGAATATCGATCAACACAGGACCTGGACGACCGGAACCGGCAATGTAAAAGGCCTCTTTAACAATGCGTGGAAGCTCATTGATGTCCCAAACGAGGTAGCTGTGCTTCACCATCGGAAGGGTCATTCCAAAAACGTCTGTTTCTTGGAATGCGCCACGTCCGATCATTTCCTGTGGAACCTGGCCCGTGATGGCGACAAGCGGGATCGAGTCCATGAAGGCATCCGCGATACCGGTGACGAGATTCGTTGCGCCAGGGCCGGAGGTAGCCATACAAACACCAACACGACCAGTAACACGGGCGTAGCCCTCAGCGGCGAAGATGCCACCTTGCTCGTGACGAGGTAGGATTGTGCGGATCTTTTTGGTTTTGGTGAGAGCCTGATGGATCGGCATCGAGCAACCGCCCGGATAAGCAAAAATGACGTCCACGCCTTCACGCTCGAGGCATTCGACAAGAATCTCCGCTCCGTTCATGACTTTGCCCCGTTCGGGTGCAGTGGCGGACTTCGATGTGGCGGATTTTTTGGTCTTCATAAGGCGATGGAAAATAGTTGATCACGCTAAAATAGCGTACAGCATTTTGGCGAGTCCAAAATAACACGAGAGGGTGCATATATCGGCGATAGCCAAAGTCAGCGGGCCCGCAGCAATTTTGGGATCCAATTTAAGTACGCGGGAAATCGCTGGGATGAGCACGCCAAGGAGACAGGCCGAGATCGTTGATAAAAAAACACTGCCTCCGATCGAAATGGCAGCGAGCCAATCGTGGTTCCACGTGAGTACGATCATTCCCACAAGGAGCCCACAAGCGGAACCGAGCAGGACTGATGTCACGAACTCTTTGCGCGCGGCTCCAATCATCCAAAGCAGAGTGGGCTTGCTCTTGTGCATGGCCTGCAAGGTTACCGCGATCGATTGCGCGCTTACGCTCTCGCCGAGGCCGAGCACCAGAGTGAGAAAAAAGGCGAGGAGGATTTGTTTTTCGAGAGTTTC
>CAYRTN010000090.1:0-6709 GCA_964427235.1 uncultured Chthoniobacter sp.
ACCTCGACATTGAGACCTCCCATCTCGGCGGCAAGTTCTTCGCAACGCGTCTTCCATTTTTGCAAGTCGGGAGGCGCGGGGGTTGGATCAGCCGAATTGGGAAAAACAAGGTAGGTCACCTTCAGGTCGCTTACAGCACGAACCATATTGGAGGAATTAGCGCTCAGCTTGCGACAGAGGAGCATCGAGGCCTCACCAATTTTGTGAGAAGGACCGGCATCACCAACTATCGCCGGATAGGCTTGGCCGGCGTGGATAACGAGAGCGTAATCACCTATCTTGGGAACAAATGGCCCAGTGAAATCACGCATCATGAACCCTGACAAAACGATGAAGGGATCGGTCTCAGCGATAAGAAAACTCCACTTTTTCAGGTCATGAATACGGCGCTTGGCGAGGTCGATGCCACTTTTGATCTCTTCGAGACGAGCGGCTTTCAGATTCGCTTGCTTGGACTCGGTTGTTAAGGCCTTGAGTTTTTGTTCCTCAACGGCGAGAAACGGATTCGCTCTGTCCGTCTGCTTCGGCCATCGGTAACTCGTTTGGGGAAGAAAAAACGGCGACGAACCATCGACCTTGAAGTTCCGATCTCCATCACTGCCATCGGTATTAACATCCATATCAGCCAATATCATCAAGGCGTGGCGGTCTGTGGACGGGCTTTTCAACTCCAGAATCGTCTCGCAATCATAGAAATTGTGACGCGATAAAACGGCGTCCAGTTTCGACAGATTGCGCTTCAAGTCGGCGGTCTTTAATTCATAGAAGCGCTTAAAAAAAGGTGACACCGATGCCCCTGCAAGCAACTCAGGAAGGTTCACAAACGTCCCCCCCAGTGAGGGATCGGAGAGGAGAATGTCCTCATCCGAAATCAACGGGCGCGGCAACTTCGCCCGTAGCGTGACTTCGACCTGATAAGCATCGGGATCCTTGCGATTTTGCGAGGCTAACTCTTCGCTCGGTTCAGCTACAATACCGGCAGCAAGCGAAATCCCGCTGAAAAGGGTCGCTGTCGGCAAGGGCTTGCGAACAAGTTCAGGAATGGGCTTCGGCGTCGGAACTGGTGTCGGGGTAGGCACCGGAGTCGGCGGAGGCGGGGGCGGAGGAGGCTTCTCGCAACCCGATAGACACAGAACCAGCGTTGCCGCCACGGCGGCCATCACCTGTGAAGTTCCGCGAACGGTCAAAGCATCAAGCGTGGGCGATGAACGCAGTATAAACATCCGGCGGAATATCGAGCATCTTGTAATCCGAAGAAGACACGAAAAGCAGCGTCTGCTTGCCTTTACCGAGGAGTAAGTCGCTCGAGTCGTAGATTTCATGCTCCAACGTTGCGAATTTTCGATTGTAGTTTGCCACGCGTATTTTGACTCGTACCGTTTCGAATTCACGGGTTTCACGCACAAATTTGTGTTCGAAAGAACGGGTCAAAATGTAGAACGACGTATTCTTCAAGTTGAATTTCGGCATCACACGATTGAAGAAAAGTTCACGGGCCTTGCCGACCCACATGGCATACATACCGAAGTAAACATTCCCGACCGAATTCGTATCTGCGTAGGTCGCAACGAGTGTGTGAATGAACCATTTTCCTTCAAAATGCCCCCCCAGACTGTGTTGAACAGCTCCGGGATCGAGCATGGTGACCGGACTGGCGACACTCACGGCGCTTTCTGGGCGAGTCGCAATAGAGGAGGCCGCAGGCGACTCCAACTCCTCCGAGTCACTGACGAACTCATCGGCCGATGAGGGTTTCACTAAAAGCCAAATGACATAACCCAAAGGTAACAGAGAGCCAACAATCTGAAACGCTGGCGACCGGAGAAAGTAACCGAACGAGAAAATGACGACAGCCAGACTCCCGATACAAAACATCTTCACCTGCGGAATCGCATTCGCAGGACTGATGATGAAGCAACGGAATATCGCGAGTATTGAGTACCCCACAAAAAATGTGGCGTAGAAAATCATGAAGAATTCCAACTCAAAGCGCAAAACAGCGGCAAGGAGGGCGATCACGCCAGCCAGAAGAAAGGCGGGAATCGGGGACGTGAGCAAACGAGTGGGAACGAGAGAGAATATCGGGTGATTGCTCGTGCTCGCATTGGATTGGAAGAACCACTTAAGGGCAATGTAACCGCTATCCAATGTCGTGAGTACGCACACACTCACAAAAACCGCGTAGGCCGAAAACGTCCAAGATGATGTCGCTGAGAACATGCGGAGCAGGATTTCCTGACCATAGTTGTGGCCGGTGATCCCCGTGCGAATGAACTCCGCAGCGCCCCAGTTGAGCGCCCAGAGTGCAGTGAGGCCGTGAAACAGAATCAGTAAAAAGAAAAGACTCGAACCAATGATGTAGCCCGCCGCGATGGAGACCTTCTCGCGATGCATTTGGATCGCGCGCTGCCATTGCTGGAGATCAAGCCATGGGCCGACAAGAAACCCAATCATGATCGGCACAGCGTAACCCCAGTAGTTCCAATCATTCGTCGGCAACTTCGGAAAGGAAATGGGGCCGATCCCTTTTGAAGCAGAAACAAACATCAGGTAGATGACCGATGGCAAGAGCAGAAGAAAGAGCACCGCATGGCTGAATTTGATCCTCTTAATATCAAACTCCTCACCAAAGAGAATCGCCGCCGCGAGTACAACCAACATCACAAGTGGCATGAAGAGAAGCCAAGGCTCAAAGCCCAGCGGTTGCCAAAAATAGCGGATAAACGCGAAGATCGTAAGCGTGATGGCTAGAATCTGGTAGAGGAAAAAAACCAACCGAAAGGGCCTCGACCAATTTGCAAAAAACTGAGCCAGAGACTCTGAACCAGACTGCCGGCGCGCCAAATGGTGCGTTACCAATCCGAAAATCAAAAGTCCGAGGAAGTTCGGAACGGCAAAAGTGAGAAGGCCGAAAAGGCCAAACTGGGTTGTGAACTGAACAGAGAAGAAAAGCCCCAACCCCCACATCCAAGAAAGAGCAATCGAGATGCCCCAAAGTACGGCGCCTAGAGAACGAGGAAGTGGATAAGAAGACGATTTGGCCATTGTGCGTTTACCCATACAATGCCTCCCAGTTTCCCGCAATCAGGATCGTTTTTAAAATACGAACAATTCCTACCCTGCTAATGGCCGCAACTTCACTTCCGGACCGCGCACAGAGGCACGGTCCGGATTGAAAAGCAGAATTATCGAGATGCGATCACGTCTTCGCTGATCACTGGACCTGTTGCCCCTGGTTCCTTAGATGGCTCAGGAACTGGCTTAGCTGTGGGCACGCTGGGGCTGACTTTCCAGAATTTCGCAAAGAAATGGGTTCGGTTATCGAGGATTTCCTTGGCGCGTTGGCTGCCGGTCACCTCGAGATGCTTTTTGATGAGACCTTCGAGAACGGCGGTGTCCTTCTCATTCTCAAGTCTGGAAATCGAGATGAGCTGAGAGTTATAGAGCGTTTCAAAACGATCATCGAGATCGAGGACATAGGCCTCACCACCGGTCATACCGGCGCCGAAGTTTTTACCCGTGCGACCCAGAATAACAACCGTTCCGTTGGTCATGTATTCGCAGGCGTGGTCCCCCACCCCTTCAACCACAGCGGTGCCGCCCGAGTTGCGAACACAAAAGCGCTCGCCCGCACGGCCATTCGCAAACAACTTGCCGCCAGTGGCACCATACATCACGGTGTTTCCGAGGATCATGGCATCATGGGCAAGGAATTTGGCGTCGTCCCGTGGGCGAATAATGATCTCTCCCCCGCTCATGGTTTTGCCGACATAGTCGTTTGCTTCACCCGTGAGGATGAGTCGGACACCCGGCGACAGGAAAGCTCCCAAGCTCTGCCCGGCGCTGCCTTTGATTTTCAATTCGACAGTACCTTCAGCAATACCTTCCTCACCCCACTGGTAGCCGATCTCACCGGAGACCTGTGTACCAACCGAGCGGTTGGTATTATGTACGTCGTAGGAAAGCGAAATTGGCCTTCCGTCTGTGATGGCATCCTTGGCGTCCTGAAGAACAGTCTCATCCAGCGTGGAATCCTCCGGTCCATCATTACGATGGCGGGTGGCGTGGCGGATGGCGGAAGGATCGTCCTTGGCCACATTCACCAGCAACGGCGAAAGATCAAGGGTGTTGGCCTTCGGATGTCCTAGAACCTCGCGCTGACGCAGGCACTCGACCTTGCCGACCATCTCATCAATCGTGCGGAATCCGAGTCGGGCCATGATCTCGCGAACTTCTTCGGCGACACCATTGAAAAAGGTGACGACATTTTCTGGGCGTCCCTTGAATTTGGCGCGCAGACGATCATCAAGTGTAGCCACACCCACAGGGCAGGTGTTCAGGTGACATTGACGGACGTAGACGCAACCCATCGCAATGAGGGCAGATGTACCAAAGTTGAATTCCTCGGCTCCAAGAAGCGCTGCGTAAACAATGTCTTCACCCGAGCGCATGCCACCATCCGTTCGGAGGGTCACGCGGTTGCGAAGACCGTTTAGCATGAGCACTTGGTGAGCTTCGGCAACGCCGAGTTCCCAAGGTCCGCCAGCATTTTTGATGGAACTGAGCGGGGAAGCTCCGGTACCACCATCGTAACCGCTCACAAGAATGATGTCAGCATGAGCTTTGGCCACACCGGCAGCGATTGTGCCGACGCCGGCGGTGGACACCAACTTCACGCAAATGCGAGCACGAGGGTTCACCTGCTTGAGGTCGTAGATCAACTGAGCCAAATCTTCGATCGAGTAAATGTCGTGGTGCGGAGGCGGCGAAATAAGGGTGACTCCCTCCACGGAGTGGCGGAGCTTCGCGATGTAGGCGCTGACCTTGTGACCCGGAAGCTGCCCACCTTCACCGGGCTTCGCTCCTTGGGCCATCTTGATTTCGATTTCCTTGGCCGAAGCGAGATAGGCGGCGGAAACACCGAAGCGTCCGGAAGCAATTTGCTTAATCGCACTATTCGCCCAATCGCCATTCTCGCGGCGCTTGAAACGCACAGGGTCTTCCCCACCCTCACCGCTATTGGATTTGCCGCCGATGCGGTTCATCGCGATAGCAAGGCACTCGTGAGCCTCTGGGCTCAGCGCACCGAGGGACATTCCAGCCGTGGTGAAACGGCGACGAATCTCCTCGATGGATTCGACCTCGTCGAGAGGGATCGGTCCCGGTGCATTTGGCACCATCTCAAGAAGGTTGCGGAGGGCCATCGGTGTGTTCGCAAGAACGGCATCCACATATTTTTTGTAATCCTCGGCTTTACCTGCTTTGTCAGCGCCCTTGATTCCCACATAGGTGTGGAAATTTTGTAAAACCGGCGGCGTGATGGCATGAACTTCGCCACCACGACGGTAGCGGTAGTAGCCTGGATCAGTGAGTTTGCCAGCCTCGACGGGAACAGTGCCCGAATACGCCAATGCGTGGCGGGTGAGACTCTCTACGGCGATTTCTTTATACCCGATCCCCTCGACTTGGGATGCCGTGCCTTTGAAGCAATTCTTAATGAGATCCGAGGAAATTCCGATCGCCTCGAAGACCTGAGCTCCACGATAGCTATTAACCACCGAAATGCCCATCTTGGACATGATCTTAAGAAGACCGGCCTCCAGCGCCTTGCGGTAATTGATCACAGATTTTGCGAAGTCGGCGACGGATCCACCACGCTCGAGGACTTCACGAATGGTCTCAAAAGCGAGATAGGGATTCACCGCACCAGCACCGTAACCAACAAGGCAGGCGATTTGGTGGACATCGCGGGCCTCACCAGTCTCGCAAACAAGCCCTGTTTTCATGCGCTTGCCAACGCGAATGAGGTGATGGTGAACGGCCCCCGTCGCGAGGAGCATCGGGACAGCGACCTTGGTGTCATCAACGCCACGATCCGAAAGAATAATGAGACGCAACCCTGCATCCACAGCGGCCTCGGCTTCCGCACAAATGCGTTTGATAGCGACCTCGAGACCTTCCTCACCGTCTACAGCATTCCAAAGGGTCGAGATCGTGACGGATTTATGAACACCCTGCAGGTTGCGGATTGTCTCAATCTCCTCATCCAAGAGAATCGGAGACTCAACGTGAATGAGATCGGCATGCTCCGGGCTCTCCGCGAGGAGATTGCGGCGCCATCCAAGAGCCGTGTGTAAACTCATGACCAATTTCTCACGGATCGGATCGATCGGCGGATTCGTGACTTGAGCAAAGAGCTGCTTAAAATAAGTGTAAAGCAAACGCGGCTTGAGCGAAAGGACCGCCAGAGGCGTGTCGTCACCCATGGAACCAACCGCTTCGGCCCCATCCTTGAGCATCGGCTTGATGATCATGTCGACCTCTTCGGACGAATAACCGAAAGCAATCTGACGCTGGGTGAGCGTAAGGATATCAAGCTCGCCGCTCGGTGCCGAAAACTGGGTTTCCTTGAGTTGAGGGAACTGCTTGAGATTAGCCTCAAGCCATTTTCCGTAAGGCTTGGCGGCAGCAAGGCGACCCTTGATATCTTTGTCGCGAAGAAGCTGCCCCAGCGAAGTATCGATAGCGATCATTTCACCTGGAGCGAGACGACCTTTTTCAATGATCGAGTCGGGATCCACTCCCGATCCGCCCACCTCGGAACCGATGACAAAAACTCCATCGTCGGTGATCTCGTAGCGAGCGGGACGTAGGCCATTGCGGTCTAGGCAGGCTCCGATCGTGACTCCATCCGTGAAGCACAATGCCG
>CAYRTN010000091.1:0-6709 GCA_964427235.1 uncultured Chthoniobacter sp.
CCAGACGTATTCGTCCCAAATCTCTTCGGGTGGAAAATCGTTTTTATCAGCCATTGTTCAAATCGCTAATTCAAGATGGGTTTTTCTGCAAAGGATTTTTCGACTTGAAGTCGAAGTTGGCCGCAGGCCGCGGCGATATCGTGACCCTTTTCACGGCGAAGTGTGGCTTCCGCTCCAGCCTGGCGAAGGATCGCCAGGAAGGCGTCCTGACTATCCTCTTCGGGGCGAATCCAAGGTAGACCATCCACGACGTTGTAGGGGATCAGATTAACCTTGGCTCCCACGCGGCGGGCTTGCTTGGCCAACAGGCGGGCTTGGTCGAGTGAGTCGTTGACATCCCTGATGAGGATATACTCAAAAGTGATGCGCTGTTTTTTGATGCGGGCGTAATCTTCGCAGGCGGATACCAACTCCTCGACGGGATATTTTTTGTTCACCGGCATGATCGTGCTGCGGACTTCATCTGTGGCGCCGTGGAAGGAAATGGCGAGTCGGACCTGGAGCGGTTGCGCGGCGAGCTTGCGGATTTGAGGAACGAGCCCAGAGGTCGAAACCGTCATGTGGCGGGCACCGAGGCCGACACCCCAAGGGGCGTTAAGAATGCCGATGGCACGGAGAAGATTATCATAATTGGCCATCGGTTCTCCCATGCCCATGAAAACGATGTTGTTGATCTTTTCGCCTGAAATCGCCTCGACCTGTAGAAATTGATCGACGATTTCGCCAGCGTGAAGGTTGCGCTTCCATCCATCAAGGCCGCTGGCGCAGAATTTACATCCATAGGCACAGCCGACTTGGCTCGAGATGCAGATCGTTCGGCGATCCGAGGCCTCTCCGTAGAGTGCCGGGGACGCCGGAATGAGGACGGTCTCGATCATCTGGCCATCGGTGAGACGGAATAGAAACTTCCGCGTGGTGTCCTTCGAACCCGTTTCGCGGATCTTTTCTAGGCGTGCATTGGGGAACTCCTGCTTAAGGGCGTCTCTGAGCGGGGCCGGAAGATTCGACATATCGTCCCAGTCGCGGACACGGCGTTTGTATATCCAATCGAGCACCTGACCAGCGCGGTAGGCGGGTTGGCCGAGCGCGGTCATGCGGGCCTCCCAATCCTCTTTTGTCAATGCTAGCGCGTCCACAGATACATCAAAGCACACGCCGTGGCGAAGGCAAGAGTCACCGCGCGGCTGTCGCTCAATTTCGACGCGACCATCTGTCGCGATCCGAAAAAAGAATGCACTCGCCGTCGATCGGGAGTGGGGTGAAAAAAGGCAACGAAAATCCGGCCACTTCCGGTGGTCGCATGATCAGGAAAATCCACTCCGTGTAGGCCCCCTTGTAGACCTCCGAGAACAGCGAGCGGTTGCCTGTGAGAGGTGACAGGTAAATTCCGCTGAGGGATTTGCCGAGCAAGCGGTAATCGCTGATGCGGTTGAATTGCTTGAGTGTCTTTGGGAGGAGGAGAGATTGACGTTGGGCATACCAAGCGACAGCCCACGGCATGTCGGAGCAGATGGCTTCTTTTTCCTCAAACCAAACGCCCAATATGGCAATAAATGGGGGAACATAGGGCGGCCATTGGATCGCGCGGTCCGGTCCCGATAGCAGCGCTCCGATAAGTGGCAAAGCGCAGATCAGAAGGAGCAGAGCGATGAAGGCGGACTTGATTTTGGGATCGCGCACCTCCAGTCGTGACCACAGAACCATCAAAAAAGACAGACCGTAAAAGAGAAATAAGGGAACGAAAAGGATGTGCAGTTGATTTGGAGAGATCGTTTCGGAGACGCCGCAGAAAAGCATTCCGATCAAGGCGCCGCTCCACATGAGAAGGATAGCGGAGCGAAAGGAGGCCGCATTGGAGAGCTTAAATCGGTGCATGAGAGAGGCGAAAAACATCAGCGCCATGGCATTCATGCCGAGGAAGGCAAAAATATGTCCCGATTGGTAGTTGAGTGCTACGCCAAGGCGTTTGAGTGTGGCCGAGGCAGAAAACAAAGGCGGACCAACAAGCGTGCGCATGTATTCGGTTTCGGCCGTCCCGGGTTGCGTAATCATCTCGTATCCGGCAAGGCCGATCGGGTTGCCGCAAATATGCTGGTTTCTCGCGAGCCATGGGCCAACGACTAAGATAAATCCAGCTACGGCAACGAGTGCGGTGAGAGGTCTGTGCGGGAAGTAAATCAACGCAAAAATCAGCCACCCCAGAAAAATCCAAAATGTGGCTGCATGGGCAAGTGCGAGCAGTCCAAATACGATGGCGCAGGCGAAGATCTGGCCAAGAGTAGAGACCCCCAGATCCCGGTTTTCCATCGCCCGCAAAGTGAGCCAAGTCGCGCATCCAAAAAGGAAGAGCATTAACATTTGGGGAAGCCCGGAGAGCGAGAACTGCCACATCATGTCAGTCAGGAGGAGCGCGGTGCAGGCGATGAGTGCGGTTTTTTTATCAAACAAAATCGAACCCGCAAAATACCAGACGATCACGGCTAAAAGGAAAAATAGGATTGAAACACCCGCGATCATGCGGTCGCCAATGTAGACGAGATCCAGCGGGGTGAGTTTCCACTCAGATTCCACTAGTTTTAGCGGCAGAGCGTTGACGAGAGGGTTAAGCGGGGCGTGAAGAAAATCTGGAAAACTGTGGTTGGGGATGGGCTTGCCTGCGTGCTCGAGTTGCCAGATGGCGAGGGGGCGGATGTATTGGGTTGCAAAACCGTTTCCTTTTGCGATCTGGCGGGCGATTTGGGCCTGGTCCATCGCGGTGGTTATGGAAAATCCACGAAATTGGACAAAGAGATAAATCGCCGCCAGCGTCACAGCGAGCGCGACCAGCGCGGCCCCGCGCATGTGGATAGAAAAGCGCTCCAGAAGGAAAGAGTACGGCTTGGCATGAGTGCCTTTCGGTGGCGTTTTCATTCAGGGTTCAATTTTTCGACGCTTTTAAACAGTTGCATTGCATTGAGGCGACGATGGAGCGTGCGTCGACTGATGCCGAGTTTTTCAGCGGCCTCGCTGCGGTTGCCTCCGCAGCTTTCGAGCGCCTTGAGAATGAGATTTGTTTCCGTATCGCGAATATTTAGTCCTGAGATAGAAGGTGCTGGGACGGATAGCGGAGCTGTTCCTCGAAGTGAGGATGGCAAGTCGCGAAGCCCAATCTGAGCGCTGGTGGACATCACGACGCCATGCTCGATGGCCGTTCGCAACTCCCGCACATTTCCAGGCCAGTCGTAATCAAGAATCCGCGCCATCGCCTCCGAGCTGAGTTCGCGGTGGAGTTTGGAGTTTTCTAATGCCGATTCCTTGAGGAAGGATTCAGTGAGCATGGGGATATCCACCTTCCGGTCGCGGAGCGGCGGCATGGTGAGGGGAACCACGTGCAGCCGGAAAAAAAGGTCTTCTCGAAATTTACCCTCCGCGACGAGTTGAGCCAGATCCTTGTTGGTCGCGGCGATGAGCCTCACATCGGAGGACAGGGTTTCACCGCCGCCCACTCGCTCAAAGGTGCGCTCGCCCAAAACGCGTAAGATTTTGACCTGCGTGCTGAGATCGATCTCTCCGATTTCATCTAGAAATAAAGTGCCTCCCGCAGCTTGTTCAAAGCGCCCAATTCTTCGCTCGTGGGCTCCAGTGAAGGCGCCCTTCTCGTGGCCGAAAAGCTCGCTGGCGAGCAACTCCGGCGTCAGCGCGGCGCAATGCACGGCGACAAATTTTTCTTTTGCCCGTTGGCTGAGGTGGTGGATGGCGTGAGCGGCCAGTTCTTTGCCCGTTCCACTTTCGCCTTGGATGAGGACTGTGGCCCGGGAGGGAGCGACTTGTTTGATTGTTTCAAAGACCTCGGTCATCACCGGTGAGTGACCGATCATGCCCTCGATCTTGAATTGGCGCTCCACCTTGGATCGCAATTCTTTATTCTCGAGGGATGTATTTCTCTCGCGGATGGCCCGCTTGATGAGCATTTCCAAACGGTCGATATTCACCGGCTTCGTGACAAAATCATACGCGCCATGTTTCATCGCCTCGACGGCAGTATCAACTGATCCATACGCGGTCATCATGATGCAGATGGGGGAATTAGGGCGCTTTGTAACAGCTTGTATGAGTGACATGCCATCAGTGCCGCCAAGTTTCAGATCAGTGAGAATCACATCAACCGGAACGCTCTCGATAGTTTGCAGTGCCCCATCGACATCTGCTGCCACGTACACCTCAAAAGCATCCGAGAGCGCGTTACGCAATCCGTCGCGCGTGTTTTTCTCATCGTCAACAATCAGCAGTGTGGGAGACATCCGCTGCCAGTAAATCAAATCCCGTGGCAGCATCAACACTGCTTTGAGCCATTTTTAAATAAGTCGGACACGCGGGCCCGCGCTGAGCAGAAATCTGAACTGCGTTGGTTTTTGAATAGGCCCCTGATCCGTTCGGTTTCAGGGATCCCACAACGAGGGCGGCAAGTTAGTTCATCTACCGTAGGGAAGGACTCGCTGATACGAGGGACGCAGTCCATCCCTTGAGTGTAAATCTGCTAAATACGAGTTCTCGGAGTGGGGTTAGACCTCATTTTTTGTCCTTCACCCTCTCAGGATAGAATCAGCGGTGTTCTGCTTACGGTGTGTATTCACGCACGGCGAGAGGGGTCTCGATGCCTTTGACATCATACATGGCTTCGTCGGCGTGGCGGAGCAACTTGGTGATACTGGTCGAGGGATATGGGTAAACGCTGATACCAACGGCGGCGCCGACTTTGGTTTTTTGTTTATCATTGCCCAGTTGCTTGAAGGAAGTGCGAAGAGCTTTTTTCATGCGGGACAGAGTTTGCTCGCGATGCGTGGCCGGGGCGACGAAGACGATCACAAACTCATCGCCGCCGTAACGAGCCACAAGATCGTTCTCGCGGATATGAGCGAGGAGGCTTGATGCCACACTTTTGAGGACGGCATCGCCCTCAGCGTGTCCAAAGTTGTCATTGATGGCTTTGAATCCGTTGAGATCCACAAAAGCGAGGGCCACGATCTCCTCATTGGCATTGGCTTTGGAGGTGACGAGCTTCAAATACAAATCCAAGTAGGCTCGGTTGGCTAATTTGGTTAATCGATCGTGATAGGAGATTTTTTCTAACTCGGAGGCACGGGTTTTTTCCAAAAAAAAGCGAGCGCTGGAGCTGGCTGCAAATGCGCCGATGGCGGAGAGGAGGAGCAAAAAAAGTCCTTTTGTTTGCTGGCGCGTTTTTTGAACAGCTAGGCGGGTGCGCTCAATGACCCTATTTTGAGTTTCGTCAATGAGGGTGAGGATTTGAGCTTGGGAGGAGAGGTAGGATGCATTGCTCAGTATCGAAAGGGCTTTGAGCGAGCTCGCCTTGGATCCATTGCCATGCTCGAATTCCTCCATGGCCAAGAGCTCGATCTGAATCATCGTGTTGGTCTTGGTTTGGATGAGTTCCAGTTGGGCGGATTCCTCGGGGCTAAAGCCGATATATTTGGTCAACTCGAAGACGGATTCGTTCGGGTTAAAGGTGTCATCGCTCAAACTAACGAAGGGAAAGAGATTCCAGTGGAGTTTCTGATAGTGAAATTTCTGGAGTGCGGTGAGTCCATTTCTGGCATCCAAAATGTGGTGGTATTTTTCCTTGAACCGTAAGTCCCCCGAAGCTGCGTAAATGAGAGCTGAACGAGTCAGGTCTTCCGTGGCTTGTCGAAGCTTGTCGATTAAGATGATCGAGCCAAACCGATGCTCGTAGAGTGTTTTCTCAGAGAGCCAATTGAAGGCATAAAGCCCTATTATTATAAAAATAACGGCAAACGAAATCATTGCCGAGATAGTGAGCAGGAAAGTTGTTTTCGGTTTTTTCATAGAAGAGGGCCCATGAGGGGAGGAGTTTATCTCGGTTTAGTTGATTTCGATTCTGGGGTCTTTGCCTCATACCGCAGCGCACACTGGGTTGGTATGTAGGTGTCGGTTTTTTGATCGAGATTTATGCATAAACATCCCATCCAGATATGCGGTAAGCGGTATGGGTTTGTGGTGCTAAGGATTTTTGCCCTTATGCTCATTTGCGCAGTGAGCCCTCCGCGGGCATTGGGGGAAAGTGCCGATGAGCTATTTGAGCGGGGTCAGAGGGCGGAGGCTCGACTCGACTTGTTTGGGGCGAGAGCGGATTTTCGCAGAGCGATGGAGATCGATCCCCGTCTTCTTGGGTTGATCGACCATACGGCGTGGTTTTTTTATCTCAATGGATTCCACGGCCAGGAATGTCTGCGCCTTTTTGAGGCATGCCTTCCCCGCTCCCTGGATCCAAATGCGGTTCGCAAGGCGATGGCTCAACTTCGTGAAGAGATGGGCTTGGAGCCGAGTCAGGCAAGCCCGCCGAACGCCCGTCCAAATCAGCCGCCTGCGAATCTTCCGGCACGCCTCCAGCATGCGAGGGAGACTTTTTGGTCTGGCGCACCGAAAGACGCTTGCGCCTTGCTCGAGAAACTCGTCGAGGAAAACCCAAGTGAAGCCGCCTTGCGTCTGGAGTTAGCGCGCGTGCTGATCGCGATGAACGACCTCCTCGCCGCCGGCAAAGAATTGCAAATCGCGCGCGCGTTGCGCCCGAGCGAACCAGAGATCGCTCTCGAGCAGTCCAAGGTCGAAGCGCTGCGAGGGCACCGCATGGCTGCGCTGAGGGCGCTTGAGGGGATCACGTTTCCTGATGCTGCGCCGCTTCATCTGGCGCGGG
>CAYRTN010000092.1:0-6642 GCA_964427235.1 uncultured Chthoniobacter sp.
ACACCCCACCCCGCCGCTTTCAATGCGGGGTCGATGTGCTCGGCTCTGGTTTCGGATTCGTTCATGGGGTGCAGCTCATTGTTCGTTCCGACCAGCGTAGGGGGCGAAATCATTAGGCTCCTGAGTCAGAAGTTTTAAGAGCTTCGGATGCACGAAAAGCTTTTCCCTTCCGATTCGCCGTTCTTCGAGAATACCAATTTCGCAGAGATCCTTCAGATACCGGGAGGCCGCATGGCGCTGGGCGATTCCCGTCTGCGTGAGATTTTGAATCCGGCAATACGGCTGCTCAAAAAGCAGATCGATCAATTCCCTGCTGTAAATCTTCGGGAGCGAGCGGCGCACGTGCTCCACCGTTTGAAGCGACAGTTCGCGGATCGCCTCGATTTTTATCCGGGTCCAAACGGCAGTTTCCTCCACTCCCCGGATGAAATAGAGCAGCCACGGCTCCCATGCCTCCTCCCGGGTGATGTCCAGCAGCAGCCGGTAGTAATCCTCCCGGTTTTGAATGATGTAGCGGCTCAGATAAAGGATCGGCAGCGTGAGCAGATTTTCATGGATCAGGAAAAGGCTGTTGATCACTCGACCGGTCCGCCCGTTTCCATCTGTGAACGGGTGGATCGCCTCAAACTGGTAGTGCATGACCGCCATGCGAATCAGCGGATCCAGAGCCTGGTTTTCATGAAGAAACCGCTCCCAGTTCGCCAACAGCGCCCGAAGATGCTCCTCGCCTTCCGGGGGAGTGTAGATCGCCTCGCCCGTGCGGCTGTTCACGAGCTTTGTGCCGGGAACCCGGCGCACCTCCATGGTGACACCTTTGATCGTGCTGCAAATTTTCTCTGCGGTCCTTGTGTTCAAGGGACGCTCTTTCAATGCTTGAAAACCCTCGAGCAGAGCTTGGCTGTAGCGGAGGGCTTCCTTCGTTGCCGCGTCGGCCTGCTCCTCTCCGCCGCGGTATTGGAAAAGCCGGTCCGTCGTCGTCACGATATTTTCAATCTCGGAACTCGCCTTCGCTTCGAGCAGCGGCAATGTGTTGATCAGCATCCCTTGATTTGGAATCAATCCCGCCCCCTGCTTCAACTCCCCCAAAGCGGCCCGGGCCGCTATGCACTGCTTCAGAACCGCCTTCGATTCCAGATCTCCAGATGGCGGCAAGAGCGGGATACTGTCAAACGGCTGACCCGGTTGCCATGAAATACCTGTCATGGCGCTATTGCTGGTTTTTGAATCCATGTTTTACGGATATGGCATCAGCGGCTCCATGTCGAGATAATATGGAGCTGAATTTGTTTTTTTGCTCCATATTTAGGGTTTCATGAAAAGGAATGCCCGATTTTCTTTGCGCGTTAGAATGAACATGTCGATGTTTTTTGATTTTTGCGCCATGTTTTTTGTATATGTCGTCTGCGAGGACATGTTCTGAAAATCACAGTTCCCCAGAAAAAGCTTGGTGCAGCAGCGACTTCTTCAAGGCGCCCAGCGCGGCGAGCCTCCGCTCGTAGAGGCGGGCGAGGCGTGGCGCTCATGGTGTAAAACACGAGTCGTCTTGAATCGCCTTCAGACTTTCATCCATGGACAGAGCCTCATAGATTTCGAGCCACGTTCCCGTATGTCGGAGGTAAGAGAGGCTGAACTTGCCGTCGCCGACGTATTCCATCCGCGCAAACTTCGTCTCGAAGGTGGGGGAAAACGCGTTCGGGCCTGGACAGGCATAGCTGGCGATGAAGTAGAAATAGCCCCGGTTCCATTTCCCGCTGAGGTCCGTGATATAGTTGAACTGCGCGTCTGGTTTCGGCGGCAGAACGTGCTTGGGTTTCAAAACATTCTCGATCAGATGCATGGCCTTGGCCGCCAGTTCTGCCTTGATTGACTCAGGCAGGGGCGGCTTCGGACTTTTTGCAGGACTCAGCATCCACACTTTTCGCGGTTTTGGCATCGTGTTCAGACGGTTCGGAGGTTGTCGGGCATGGCTCAAAGTTCTCCGGTGAAGGCTTGGCGCAACAGCGACTTCTTCAACGCCTCCAGCGCGGCGAGCTTCCGTTCGTAGAGACGGGCAAGGCTTTGGGTTTCTTCGGTGGTGTTCATCGTTCCGGCTTCCCTATGTGCCCCATATCGCTTCGCAGATACTTTGAATCAGCGTCTGGCGTTCGTCGATGTCGGCCTTGGCGTATGCCTTGTGGGCTTTGAACTTGAGGCCGAGATTCTTGGCCATCCCAACGAAGTTCGGGTTATTCTCATAAGCTTTCGCGTGCAGCGACTTAACCATAAGGTTTTCCTTGAGGTAATGCTCAATTTTTTCTGCGTAGGTCATCGCCCCGTAGGACTGATTCGTGCCCTGCGGCAGCAAAACTAAATCCCCTATCCGGTTGCGGTAGTTGTCGAACTCATGCCTCTGCTCGAACTCGTCCCGGTGCTCTTCAAATTTATCCGCCCAAATGTGCTCGACCTCGTAGGGTTTCGTGCCGGGGCTGACAAAGTAGGTCGAGAAGTTTGTTGAAGCGCCGGATTGCTGTTCGATGAACCCGGTGATGCGAGACAGTAGAAACTTCACAAAATAGCGGTTCATTCCATGCAGTCTGAAATCCGCCATTCCATCCCATTTCTCCGGCATCTCCGCGAGCTTGGCCTTCAACAGCAGCCGCAACGAGTCGAGATCCTTGCCCCGTAGTTCCTTCACCAGCGAATACATCGTGTAGCGTATAGAGCTTGCGCCAAACTTACGGAAGTTGATCGATCGCCTCACCGCAAAGGTTTCCATAAAGCGGGCTACCTCGTTGATTTTTTGACGCGTCACGTCTGGCGAATCAGTGGCCTTCAAGGGCGCAAGCATCAGAGCAAAGCCCAGTGAATCCGCGATTCCCCAGTTGGAATGGTAGAAGACATTTTCCCAACCAAGCTTTTCTTCTTTTTGCGCGGCGAGGATGTCGAGATAGGCTCGCAGATAATACTTCATCTCGTCATGCACTAGCGTTCGGAACTCCGACGGCGAATCTGCTTTCAATCCCATCTTTGAAAGATTGTCGCGAAACCAACTGTGGAAACGCGTGCCGATCTTCTCGAAGTCTTCGTTCGATGAACCTGCCTTGCCCTGGCGGATCGTGTCGGCGTATTGGCTGCGCAGCCACGCTTGGAAAAACTTTTGATCTTCGTCTTTGCTGTGGCGGTGCAGACTTTGGATTGACTCCTTCCAGAACCGGTTCGCCTGCTCCCGATCCTTCGCTTCCTTGAAGCGCGAAAGGATGTAGCCCTTCAGCATCTCGGTGGAGGTCAGATTCAGCCCACGGTCATTCATCGACTCGAAGATTGTGTAGGCGTTGTCGTCCGAGTAGGCCGTGATCTCCACCAGGATCACGTTGTATTTCAGCCAATCGAGGAAGTATGGGAAGGCGCTGCCTTTGATTTCCTCCGGGAACGCTTCCCCGATGTCGGCGTAACGCTTGGTCATGTTCACGGTCGATTCGTCATCGTCCGGTTGCAATTCGTAACACCCTTCGTGGAAGAGCTTCTCCAGACATTTCTTCCGTTCCTCCACTTGGATGTTGAACGACTTCTGGCCGTATCTCTCTGAGAACACCAATGGCTCGATGGATTCTTTGCCGCCGAGTTCCTTTTGCAGATTGTTGAGGAAAATGAGGAACAACGTCAGTGAGGTCAGGCGTTGCTGGCCGTCGATGATGCTCTTCATGCCGTCCCTGCTACTGACGACAAATGGTCCGAGGTAGTAATTGTTGTAGTGCTCGACGGATGTGCGCGGGTCGCCTTCCTCGTAAACGTCCAGAAACGTCGAAGTCAGGTCAGTGACGAGCTGCTCGATGTGCTTCTGTTCCCAACTGTATTCGCGCTGGAAGTAATCGACGGTGTATTTTCGTTCGTTCAACACGTCGAAGACGTTGCGGTCGTCAGCGTCGATCTTGTGGTCATCTTTGCTCATAAAATTACAGTGCTCCGGTGAAGGCTTGGTGCAGCAGCGACTTCTTCAACGCCTCCAGTGCGGCGTGCTTCCGCTCGTAGAGGCGGGCGAGGCGTTGGGTTTCTTCCGTGAACGATTCCAATTGTTCAACGGTTGCCTCCTGCACAGACAGCGATGGCGTCGGAACGGGGAACGCCTTCAAGTCGCCGACGACAATGTAATTCGTAGCCGAACCGAACTGCTTGGTTGCAATCCATCCGGGCCAGTTCGCGCTGAAACAGAAATACAGAAAGCGCGGGTTGATAGCTTGGCTCAACTCATTGACGACGTAGGTTCGCTGGTAGGCTTCAAACTTCCCGTCGTGGAAGAATACCTTTCCGACGTTCGCCCCGTTGCCGGGCAGAATGATTGAAGGGCCATCAAACGAAAACGTTGGGCTTTTGAACTGCCCAAATGCACACGTGTAGAACGGATACGGGCCGTTCTCAACTTGGTGGTTTGCGTCACGCTTTCCGGTTCTGATTTCAGCTAGACTTTCCAGCCGCTTCTTCACCCACCCCGGGCCGCGCTGGGTGAAGACGGATTGGAGGTGGCTTTCGAAGAGGGCGCGGGCGTTTTGGAGGTTCTTTTCGGCGTTGGCTTTGGCGGTGGCGAGGCCCTCAAACGCTTCGTCCAGCAGCCCGACGATCCGCTGCTGTTCGGCCAGCGGTGGGACGGGAATCTCTTGCGCTCGAACGTCGCCATCCGTGACCGCCGGATAACTCGCGCCTTTCTGAAGGCTTTCCATTTGCCCGATGAAGTTCTCCGTGAAGAGCGAGTAGAAGACGAAGCGGTGGTCGATTCCCTGCCTCGGACGGAGAACGAAGTAGCCCGTGCTACAAACTTGCTTGTCGAGATGCTCCGGCACCACTGCGATTCGTTGGAGTGTGGGGCGAATCGTCGCGAAAATGATGTCATTCGTTCGGACGAGCTTTCTCGCTCGGCTTGGCGCGTCTTTTCCTTTGAGTCGTTGAGTTTCCTCAATTTCAAAGGTCGTGTTGGAAACGCTGGAAACGTCGATGTAGTCGAACTCTGCATTCGGAGATTGAAGCGGGTTAACCGTCTCGGTCTTTTCGAGTACTTCACCCAGCGTCTTTGTCTCCCACCCCTTCTTCATAGCAGCGCCTTGATGTTGCCCAGCACTTCGGCGCTCTTGGCTTGGATCAGTTTTCGACCCGCTCATTTTCCACCTCCCACTTCATTTCCCCACTCGATGAGCTTGCTTTGCAGCAACTCCTTGCTGGGCAGGTAGAGCTGATACTCGGAGGCGTGGATGTTAGAGCCTTTGGGCAGGGTGATCTCGACGATGGCTTTGTTCTTCTGGCGGCAGAGGATGATGCCGACGGTGGAGTTCTCCTCGGGCAGCTTGATTTCGCGGTCGAAGGTGTTCACATACATCATCATTTGCCCAAGGTTCTGATGGGTGAGGCGACCGAGCTTTAAATCAATGAGCACGTAGCAGCGCAGCAGGCGATTGTAGAAGACGAGGTCCACGAAGAAGTGCTCACCATCGAAGGTGAAGCGGCGCTGTCTTGCCTCGAAGAGAAAACCTTTGCCCAGCTCCAGGAGGAAGTTTTCGAGGTGGTTGAGGATGGCGCTTTCCAGATCGTTCTCGCTGAATCGCGGCTGCTCCTCCAGACCGAGGAACTCGAGCACGAGCGGCTCCTTGAGAACGTCGGCGATGGACTCGATGATCTGGCCTTTCTGCGCGAGCTTGCGAATGCCCGCCTTGTCGCGGCTCAGGGCGAGGCGCTCGTAGAAGCTGCTGTCGAACTGACGTTTTAGCTCGCGCACGGTCCAGCTTTCATTGGCGGATTCGATCTCGTAAAAACTGCGCTCGTCAGGGTTCTTGATGCTGAGGAGGAAGACGCAGTGGGACCAGCTCAGGGTGAAAGGACGCAGCGCAGATTGCCCAGACGCTGACTGGAAAATTTGAGCTTCGGTAGATTGCGCAGATGCTGTCTGCGTTTTCTGGGACGGCGGCAATTGCGCAGACATTGTCTGCGCAATTGGGGTTCCTCTTTCAGAGTTAAAAAAATAAAACTGCCGCATGAGTTCCAGGCTGCGCTTAGAATACCCCCGGCCAAACTCCTCCGTCAGCCGATCTGCCAGTTGACGGATCACCTCCTGCCCATAAGCCGCTCGTCCTTTCCCCTTCTGTTCCTGCTCAACGATACGCCGCCCGATCTCGAAGTTCGTATAAACCTGCACGAGGTCCACGCCACGGGCGACAGTGGTGCGGGCGGAATGGATCAGTCCCCGAATGTCATCAAAGAAGGTCTTTGTGAGTTTCATAGCAGCGCCTTGATCCTATTCAAAACCTCCGCGCACTCCACGTCTCCGCGTGAGATCTCCTCCATTATCTCCTCTGGACTACGGTGCGTGATTTCCTCACCACCGTTGGGGTTCTTCACCGACAAATCAAAGGTCTTCGGGTCGATCGCCACCACGTCCACGCTCCAACTTTTGGGCGAGTCGGCTTTGGTTTTTTGGAGTTCGATGAACTCGGCGAGGTCGGCGTCATTGAGCGGGTTCGTCTTCCCCATGTTGCGGCCGGGGTCGAGTTGGTAGAACCACACTTTGCGGGTCTTCGAGCCTTTCTCAAAGAAGAGCACGACGGTCTTCACGCCCGCGCCGATGAACGTGCCGCCGGGGCAGTCGAGCACGGTGTGGAGGTTGCATTCTTCGAGGAGTTT
>CAYRTN010000093.1:0-6633 GCA_964427235.1 uncultured Chthoniobacter sp.
ATAATTCTAAGTGTGATTAAAAAACGGATAGCCATTCTTTTTGATAACTTTGGGCCTTACCATCTTGCGAGGCTTCGCGCTGTGTCTGGGCCTCATGAATTGCTAGCCATCCAATTTGGAGAAAAGAGCCGAGATTATGCTTGGGAATCAGGTCGAGATGCGGAGGCTTTTCAGATCCGGACGATCAATCCCGAGGGGGGGGGAGCAGAGTTGAGTCGTAATGAGTTTGCCTCAAGGTTAGCAGGTGCGCTTTCGAGTTTTACCCCAGACGTTGTGTTTGTTCCGGGGTGGGGGTTTCGAGGGGCATTATTGGCTATTACTTGGTGTGTAGATAACAGATGCCCGTTTGTGGTGATGTCCGAGTCGACGTCTTGGGATTCTCATCGTTCTGCTTGGCGTGAGTGGGTGAAGGGGCGCGTGGTTGGGCTTGCTTCGGCTGCTTTGGCGGGGGGCACACCGCATAAAGAGTATTTGGAGAAATTGGGAATGGAAAGCGGGCGGATTTCGCTGGGTTATGATGTTGTCGATAATGATTTTTTTTCGCTAGCAGCAGTAAATAAATCTGATGCGGCCTCTTTTTTTTTAGCCTCGGCGAGATTTGTGAAGAAAAAAAATCTTTTTTTGCTTATCAAGGCGTTTTCTCTTCATGCGCAGACGTTACCGATCTCTTCGGCCCCATGGAATCTTTGCTTGCTGGGAGATGGGGAACTCAAGGGGGAGCTGCTTGAGTATTGCTCCAAGTTGGGGGTTGAAGTTTTTGCTCATGCACCTTGGGTTGAGTTGGATAAAGCAAGAGCGACTTTAAAACCAGTTGTTTACATGCCGGGATTCCAGCAGATTCAGGATTTGCCGGCTTTTTATAGTCGGGCTGGGTGTTTTATTCATGCGAGCACGGTCGAGCAATGGGGGCTTGTTGTGAACGAGGCTATGGCGAGTTCGTTGCCGGTGATCGTATCCCATCGGTGCGGGTGTGCTCAGGATTTGGTGCTCGAGGGAATCAATGGGTTTACATTTGATCCATCGAATGTCAATGAACTGGCCGGCCTGATGTCTCGCGTTTCATCGATGTCTGAAGAGTCTCGCGCGGCGATGGGCCTGGCGAGTCAAGAGATCATTAAAGAGTGGGGGCCGTCACGTTTTGCGGCAGGGGCGGAGCAGGCTATTTCAACGGCCATCGAAAAGTCTCGAACGAAGGCAGGATGGATGGATCGGTTACTGGTGGAGGTATTAAGCCGAACATGAGACTGGGAATGGTGACAGGCTCTCTCTCGAGAGATGCGGGGGGGCTTTTTGAAAGCGTAAGGGCTCTCGGAAAGTCTGTTTCAAACCTTGGAGTGGATGTGAGCGTCTATGGCCTCTGGGATAAAAACTGGAGAATGGACGAAGAGGCCTGGCGACCACTTCACCCCAAAGCTTTTTCCTACATAGGTTCTCGATCCATAGCTTGGGCTCCGGAAATGGATGTCGCGCTGGAGAAAGCACAATCGGACGTGCTGCATTTGCATGGCCTGTGGCAATACCCATCGATTGCGACAAGGCGACAATGGAAGCGCCATCAGACCCCCTATGTGATTTCACCGAGGGGGATGCTTGATCCGTGGGCTTTGAGAAATTCGCGATGGAAGAAATGGCTTGCAGGGCAGTTTTTTGAAAATGCGGTCTTGCGTGATGGGACTTGCTTGCATGCCCTCTGCGATTCCGAAGCGGACTCGATGCGAGCTTATGGTCTCACGCAGCGGATCGAGGTGATTCCGAATGGGGTAGATTTACCGGAATTATTGACCACAGAGGACACAGAGAGCACAGAGGGGGTGAAAAGGCTTTTGTTTTTGGGACGGATTCATCCGAAGAAGGGGTTAGTGAATGCGCTGCGGGCTTGGGCGGATATTCGCAATTCGCCATCTGCCATCCGAAATTCTCAAGAGTGGCAATTTGTGATTGCGGGATGGGATCAGGGGGGGCATGAGGCGGAATTGAAGGCGTTGTGCGTAGAGTTGGGGTTGAGGTTCGAGGAAGCAAATTTAACCACAACCGACCCAAGGGAGATAGGTTGCCGAAGGCCACTCCGAATGAGTGAGCTTAGTGAGTCAAAAGACACTAATATTAACGAAAAGATTGAACCACGGATTTCACGGATATACACGGATGGGCAGCAGTGCGACGCCCAGGGGACGTGTGCTGGCGCTGCCTTTTCAAATCCCTCTTCAAGCGAGCTTGCACGGGATTCTAAAAAAACATCGCCCACTCGCTACGCGAGCGGCCCTGCTGATGAGGCGCTTTGCGCCGATGATATGGGATTGGGAAGAAGCGCAGGGGGGAATCAGCTTGCTGATCCAAAGGAGTTTTTGGTGGGTCAGTCGCAAGCTGTCTTGCAGATGGACAATCAAAAACGCGACGCCATTCGCCCTGCGAATGTACCCGGTGCTTCTGGGGCAATTCTTTCATCCGTGCCCATCCGCGATATCCGTGGTCAAAAATCAAATACTCTCGACGCCGTCGACGTTGTTTTCTATGGGCCTGCATTCGGGGAAGAGAAGGAGGCTCTTTTGCGGAGCGCAGATGCTTTTATTTTGCCGAGCTTGAGTGAGGGACTGCCGATGTCCATTTTAGAAGCTTGGGCCTACGGATTGCCTGTTTTAATGACGGCGGAGTGCAATTTACCAGAGGGATTTTCGGCAGGAGCTGCGATTCCACTTCCCTCATTCCAAGATCATTTCCAGTTTACAGGAGAGCGTATTCGCGCCATCAGTACCTTGCTTGAAATGTCTGATCGAGAACGGGTGCAAATGGGGAAGCGAGGGAGGGCGCTTGTGGAACAAAAGTTTACGTGGCCGAAAGTGGCAAAACAATTACATGAAATCTACCATCACATCTTGGCTTGAGGTAGCCCAATTAGGAAATCTTATCAATCATGCCTGATAGTACAGTCGTATTCCCAACGGGATTTTATATAGCGTCCATGTTGCTTGTTGGTGGGCTATTCTATGCTTGGAAATCCCGCATAACTGGAGTGGGTATTCCGATGGGCGCTGTACTGGGGACTGTCGCTCTTTGGTATTTCTATGATGCATTCTATAATGACTATCAGGGTTATATATCGAGAATTGGTGGGGAGTATCTGGAGGCGGCATGGTCTCAGGTGGCGTTGTTTCTCGGTTCATTTCTATTATTTGTCCCTTTGGTCCATAGGGCATTTAATAAAAAAATATTAAGAAATAGAAGTGAGTTTTGGGTTCTCATGCAGCGTGGGGGAGTGGATAACCCTGAGTTCCAGCGAAGATTGGATATCGCGACGCAGCTGATTCTGGGTGTCTGGTTGATATTGATGTTGATTGGATTAATCAGAACGGATTTTGATTTTTTGGGACTTTTTGCTCCTTACTTGTCAGGCAAAGCTAACCCGTGGGCTCGGGGTCGCCTTGGGTCGGGCTTGGATTCACTTATTTCTTTTGCCAGTTACCTGCAAATCATGCTTGCGGCCGCCTTTGGGATTGTAGCTGGTGTCGCAAAGAATCCTCGGACGCGAATGATCGGCATCGTCGTTACAATGCTAACATTGCCGTATTATCTCTTTGATCGTACCCGGAATACCATGCTCGCGACATTGTTGCCGGGGCTCTTGGCTTGGGTTTTTATCCGACTGCGCTTCAATATGTTTTTTAAATTAGTCGTTTTGCTGGGGTGTTTCTTGGTTTTGGAGGGCTGGCTGAAGTTCGTCATTCAAACGAGATCAACTGGGAATATCTCTCAAACATTCAGTCAAATCGGCATCGGCGGTGTTGCGGATATGGTGGAAAGTTCCGAAGGAAAGCATGAGGGGCTCAATATGCTGATGGAGCTCGCTTGGGCAAATTCCTTCATCGATAGAGGGACCTATATTGTGAGTAATGGGGGGCGGTATTTTGCCGAACTTGTGAATCCCATCCCACGTGCAATCTGGCCGGACAAACCGATGATCGGGATCGATTACGCCCTAGCTCGAGGTCAGGCTTTCGGAGACGCATCCGGTGGTGGTGCTGGTGTGGGTGCTACCATCTCTACGGGCATGATCGGCCAGGGGGTGGTGAATTTTGGAACATTTTTCGGCGTGCTGGCTGCGGCTCTTATCATGGCATTTTGGGTAGCCATTTTAGCCCGTCAGGACTTGATGGGGGAGAAGATGGGGCGAATGCTGCTTTTCTTTATCGGTTGCGTTCTGACATTCAATCTGGGAAGAGACATTACGCTGATCACATTGTATCCCTTTTTATTCGGGTATATCATGATCACTTATTGGACTCGGACGCATAGGGAGCAGTAGGCTGTGTAGCATCCAGTGTTGGCTTTGGGGAGGTAGCTTAATTTCCGTGAGAGTTGCTGGTGGTGTGAATTTTTTAAATGACTGATCCTCCTTTGCACTATGCGAAGATAGTGAGATAAGCGGTGGTTCGTAACTGGTGTAGTGTCGAGAGATCGGGCTCATACCAAAAGTAGCTTACTTTTGAATTTTGGAAAAGGGCACGGAGCGTCCCTCCTGTGTGCGTTGGCGTGCTCCTTGGTTTCAATGGGCAGGGTCCGATCAAGCAGACCAGTCTCCACCCGGCCGAGACGGCCATGCGCCTTTCTTTTGCGCTGCAAAGTCCAATTTCAAAGTGAAAATGGTATCAGATGCGAAACGCAATAAATGGATTGCATTCCATTCTAAGCCTTATAGAAATGGATTGCATTCCAATCAAAAATGATTTCCCAACTCTTTGAGCTAAGTCGGCAGATGGTGATGCAGAATCATCGTCCCTTTCGCCGATATTTGATGGGGCATGACCCTTTTTCATCCCCGTGCACAATGTTGACAGGTCAGCGAGGGGTGGGGAAAACGACCTGTTTGGTTCAGCATTTGGTGGATCGATATCCTGACTATCTCTCCTCCAGGCGATGCCTTTACTTGCCGGTTGATCATTTTGTCGTTGCTCAAAAGGCCATCTATGAGATTGCTTCGGATTTTGCAAATGAAGGTGGGGACCTGCTTTGTCTGGATGAGGTTCATAAAAGCTCCACTTGGTCGCGCGATCTTAAAAGTATCATCGATTCATTTCCGAGCCTCAGAGTGGTGGCCTCCGGAAGTTCGATGCTGCAACTCCACAAAGGGAGCCACGATCTGAGCCGCAGGGTCTTGGTTCAGCGCTTGGAGGGGCTCTCGTTTCGGGAATACCTAGCCATTCGGCATGGGGTGCAGTTAAATTCGTTGGCTCTCCATCAAATTCTTGCTGGCCATGAAGTGGAGGCGCCTCGCATTGTGAGGGAACTGCGCAATAGTGAGTTGCATGTTCTCGCTGAGTTTCGGGACTATCTTGCTCAAGGGTACTACCCTTTCTTTCTCCAATTCAACGACAAAAAATCATTCCTTATCGCGTTGGAGCAGAGCATTCATGCGGTGATCGAAAGTGATCTTCCAGCGATCCACCCCGCGATGACGGGCAACAGTGTATCACGAATCAAGAGACTTTTATCGGCTCTGGCGGCGAATGTGCCTTTTACGCCAGATCTGAAGAAACTAAGGGGACTGTTAGGCATCGCTGACGATCGGACGCTCAAGGATTACCTGCAATGCTTGCAAGAGGCGGGACTCGTCATGGCGATTTCGAAACCAGGAAAGGCGTTGAGGTCGATGGAAAAGCCGGATCGAATTTATCTGGGAGATCCTAATATCGCCCACGCGCTTGCGGCATCCGGAGAGCCCGACTTGGGATCACTCAGGGAGACGTTCTTTTGCAGGATGGTTTCTGCAATGCATTCGGTGTCATCAGGCGGAAGGGCCGATTTTTTGGTGGATGGTAAATTTACCATCGAGGTGGGTGGAAAAAGTAAGGGCCAAGAACAGATTAGTGGGAAAGATAATGCTTATCTGGCGCTTGATGACCTGCCTGTTGGATCGATGCAGAGGATTCCCCTTTGGCTGTTTGGTTTTTTGTATTGAGGTAAAGGCGAGCGGCTCAAAAAATGCCCCAGCCTCTGTAGGCAGGGGAAGCGAACGAGACTTTACGGTGATAGCCGCACGTGTGACCACGTGCGGTTTTTTTGTGTGTATCGGAAGCGGTCGTGAAGTCGGTCGCGGCCACCTTGCCAGAACTCAATGGTTTCGGGTTCCACGCAGTAGCCTCCCCAGAAATCGGGTTTCGGGATGGGGCCTGTGGAAAAGCGCGATTTCATTTCTTCGAAACGGGCTAGGAGAAATTCACGGGAGGGAATTTCGCTGCTCTGCTCTGAGACCCAAGCCCCGAGTTGGCTTCCAGCTGGGCGGCTCAAGAAATAGGCGAGCGATTCTTCTTCGGAGATTTTTTTGACATGGCCTGTGACTTCGACTTGGCGCTCGATGGTGATCCAAGGAAAAAGGAGTGCGGCACGGGGATTCTGGGCAAGGTGAGCGGCTTTGCGACTCCCGTAGTTTGTAAAAAAAACAAAACCGCGTTCATCAAATCCTTTCAATAGGACGGTGCGGCAGGCGATGTGTCCGGAGGAGTCCGAGGTCGCCAAGGACATGGCGTTGGGTTCGGCAATGCCTGCATCGGTGGCCTCTTGAAACCATAGGCGAAATTGCTCGAGGGGATTCGGATTGATCGCCTCTTCGCGAAGGGGATCGCGTCCGTAATCGACTCT
>CAYRTN010000094.1:0-6616 GCA_964427235.1 uncultured Chthoniobacter sp.
GCAAGTCTTGATACGTTTTGGGCAATTCTTCTTTCTTCACAAGCTTGGTGTTGTAAGCGCAAGTGAAAATATTCAAGCGTGTGGCAATCCACTCTTTGTGTGAGGGAATGGCTTGTGGAATGAGCTCGTTCAAAAAGGGTGAGTTGGCCGCAATCAGAACTTTCTCGCGTGACAAGACTTCCATTTCGGGGCTGTTGGTTTCAAACACATCGACCTCAAAGCGATTGGCTTTGGCTTCCAACAAGCCACGCTGTAAGATTTTTTCTGAACCGCTGCGCCATACTTTGGCCTTGACGCCGTACTTCGCTTCGAAAGCTGTTGTCAAGGCGGCCATATCGTCTAGCGGCATCGAAGTGTAGATGCTGACAACGCCCTCTTTTTTCGCGCCTTCCGCCAAACGCTTTAGTCGCTCAGCACCTGTCAAAGCGGCCAGAGACGCGATGTTGTTGGCTGGGGCTTGCGCCATGACAGAACCCAAGCTGGCAGCACCTACAGTGGCTGCGCCTGCTTGAATCATTTGTCGACGTGAAAAAAGAGCATTGTTCATTCGAGATCTCCAATTAGGTTTTAGGGGGAAGTGTCGGTAATTCCGCTTCGTAAGCCTCTTCCATCCGTGGCTTCATGCCATGCTTGGCCAAAGACTCCTCGAAACGAGTGCGAACTGCCTGACTCTCGTCAGCATAATCAATTTGATCGCCACCCACACGGCGGCTGATCCAAGCCTTAGGCACGCCTTGGGCATTTCGAATGGACACCACCTCGTGTTTGAAAGCAAGGTATCGTGCGGGAGTTTGCCCCGTATTGAAATGCTGGTGAAACCACATGTTGGGCGGCACAATCATGGCGCCCACTTCCCAATCGTACTGACGGGGCTCTTCGCCTTCGGGCCACATCAAGCTGTAGCCTTCACCGCTCAAAATAATCACGTGGGCGCCTGGGCCGTGGCAATGGGCCTTTTTGTAGGTCCCTACCGGAAATTGAGAGATATGGCTGTTCATGGAACCGCGCGCCATGTTGAAGCGAATGTGTCCGCCGCCGGCACCGCGTTCTTTGGCGCTGATCAGTGGCAAATTGACGGCATCGGCCACAAAATTGGTCTCGAGCAACAAACCTTTTTGCTCGCCCTTACCACTGAAGTAGTCTGGCTCGCCATTGAAGCGGTTGGCAAAGTCGTGTTGCGTGTTGAACACAAAGTTCAAATCTTCGTACAAGTTAATGACGGGTGGGCCATTGGTCACAGCCACAAAACGCGCAGCATCTTTGCCTGAGCCATTAAAGTGCTGGTGCATGCAGTTCAAAGGAATGGCAAACAAGGCGCCCGCTTGCCACTCAAATGTGATGCGATGGCCTTCGTCATTCCAGACCGTGGTGGAACCGCGGCCAGACAACACATAAATCATCTCTTCAAAAATCTGACGCTGCGGCTCAAGCTGCTTGCCTGGCGCAATTTCGCACACATAGCAATCGTTGGACGTGCGTGAGGCTTCGTGGTTGATGTAAACGCCTTTGCCGCCGCGGCGCGCCCAAGGCTTCAAATCAACCGTGTTCAAGCTGCGAATGTAGTGGGCACTGATAATGTCCAAACCTTCGTTCTTGACCCAGCGTGTGTAGGGTGTTTCTTTTTCGGTAGCGAATTTGGAAGCTAGGTCTTCCGATACGAGTGCGTCTTTTGCCATGTACTGCTCTGTTTTATTTGTAATGAGTCAATGTGGGCGCATTAAGCGCCCACTGGTTTTTTTACTTGCGCAAATATTTCATAATTGCTTCGCCGTCTAACTTGATCGAAGGATCAAACTCAGGCGCATTCTCAATTTGCTCCAAATCATTCAAGCCGCAATATTTGAAAATGCGATTGATGGAAGAGATCAGGCGCACTGGGCGATCAGGATCGGCATTGAAGTGTTGGTGAATGGTGTTTGGTGGAATGTAGATCACGTCACCGGCTTCCCACTCATAACGTTTGATTTCGTCTTGTGGCTTCCAATGGTAAGTGTCGGTAATTTCCACGTCGCAGTCTTGGTGTAAATCGTAACCACGGCCTTCGAGCACATACACACACTCTTCAGCCAAGTGACGGTGCTTACCAGACTTGCTGCCGGGTGGAATGATTTGCATGTAGGCATCGACCGTTTCGATGCGCGTGTTCATGGATTCATTCAGCAAGTGCTTGAGCAAACCTTGACGCGCCATTTCCCATGGCATGTCATCGGGGCGCACCACTTTGTGACGCTTGGCATTGCGCGCAGGCATTTGCTCTGCGTCGTCCAAAAGACCTTGGTAATACTGGCCTTGTTGGTTGCCTTGCAACCATGATTTTGATTCGTCCCAAGCCATCTCAGTAGCCTCCCTTTGGATGGTTAAAGTCTTCTTCGTCGTTGCGTGCCACAAAACCTTCACCGCCTGGTGCGGGTTCGCTTGGGCGGGGTTCTACTTGGTGTTGGAACAACATGTTCATGAACATGTACATCGGTTTGGTTTTGATGACCAACGCACGGGCAGGGCGTTCGCTGCTGGCGTTGAAGTGTTGGTGCACGCAGTTGTTGTGAACCACAGCAATGTCGCCAGCTTTCCAGTCGTAGCGAATGCCATCGTGAATTTCGTAGCCGGTGCCATCCAAAATGTAGAAGGCAGCTTCGTTCACGTGTCCGTGCTTTTGTGAATTGCCACCCGGGCCGTATTCTTCCAAGTGCATGTGGAAAGTTTGAGTGATGCCATCTTTGGGCTCCACATAGTGGCGGCTAAAAGCTTGGGGGCCATCGTTGAATTTGATGTCCTTGCCTTTGCGAACGCGCGGCATGGCGCGCAGGCGCTTCAATTCATCGCCTAAGTTGTAGGGGCCAGCAATGGCGCGAACAAATGTGCGATCTTTTTTACTGTGGTAGTGCGACTCATTTGGAACGAATTCCGTAGAGGGCGCTTTTTTGTCATCAGCACTCATGGTTTTCCTTTTGGATTTAAAAATTAATTTTCTTGTTTGAGAACGATGCAGTCGGAAGGATCTAACACGATGTGAATAGGCGCTCCGACGGGTGTTTTTTGACTTGGGTGAACGCGGGCTAACATGACCTTCTCATTCACTTGTACTTGAAAATCAAGCACATCACCTAAGAAGATTTTGGCAAACACAGTGCCTAAATAATGGTTGGTGTGACTGACGGGCGGCGTTGAATCGCTGAGGTGCACGTCTTCTGGGCGAATACACACTTGCACTTCTTCTCCCACATGAAAATCATGGATCATGGGTACTTGAATCGTGCCAATTTCTGAGTCAACCACCATGGAGTGGGCTGCAGCATCCACTGACCTGACGGTTGCCTTGATGAAATTGATGGTGCCCACAAAGTCAGCAACGAACTCCGTGTTGGGCGTTTCGTAAATTTGACGCGGTGTGCCAATTTGCATGATGCGGCCATTGCGCATCACCGCAATTTCATGCGACAAAGCCAGCGCTTCTGACTGATCGTGCGTGACATAAATGGTCGTGATACCCAACTCGCGTTGAATTTTCTTCAACTCAAAGCGCATCTTTTCACGCAGTTTGGCGTCTAGGTTGGACAAGGGCTCGTCAAGCAACAACAACTTGGGCTCCATGACCAAGGCGCGCGCCAATGCCAAACGCTGTTGCTGTCCACCTGAAAGTCTAGTGGCGTCGCGGTCAGCATATTGCGCCAATTCGACAGAATCCAACACTCGCATGACTTTGGTTTCAATGTCTTTGCGAGAGTATTTTTTTTGTCCCACTTCCAATGGAAAGCTGGCATTTTGAAAGACCGTCATGTGGGGCCAAATGGCGTAGGACTGAAAGACCATGCCAAATCCACGTTTGTTAGGCGGGATAAATACTTTCTGCGCTGAGTTGTAGACGGCAGTGCCACTGACAGTGATCACACCTTCGGTGGGTTTTTCCAAGCCTGCGATAGATCGCAAGGTGGTCGTTTTGCCACATCCGCTAGGACCCAGCAAAGTAAAAAGCTGCCCCTCGGGCACTTCAAAGCTCACATCTTGTGCGGCCTTGACGACGACACCTTTGTCACTGACATATTCCGTATGCAATCCACTGACATTTAGCACTTTATTTCCTTGTTTTAAATGAAGTCAGGCTAGGCCGCGATGGCCTTGCCCACCTGCAACTTTTTTAGCTGTCTTTGACACCAAAGCGTTTACCAGCCATCTGAGCGATGCCGACCAAGACCAGCAAAAGCAAAATGAAGAGCACGCTCAAAGCAGACAACTCAACGTACTGACCGTTTTCCCACAATTCCCAAATGACGATGGAGATCACTTCATTGCCAGGGCTGTACAAAAGAATGGAGGTTGACAGTTCGCGAATTGAAACGATCATCACGTAGATCCAACCCGCCACCAAGCCCGGCTTGAGCAATGGCAAGATGATGCGGCGGAAGACAGTGAACCAACTGCCCCCACTCATGCCACCCGACTCTTCTAAGTCTTTGTGAATTTGCAACATGGACGTGGTGCTGTAGCGCAAACCATAAGGCAAGAAGCGCGTGACATAGGCCAACAAAATGATCCAGAAGGTGCCATAAATACCAATGTCAAACGTGAGATAGAAAATCATAATTGACACGCCAAGCACCAAGCCAGGAAACACCATGGGCAATGAAGCCAAGTTGTCCAACAACCAGCGCCCGCGAATTTTTGTCTTCACCACAATCCAACACACAACGGCCGCTAACAACATCACGGCCGTCGCTGTTGCAAACGACATCCACAAACTGTTTAAGACTGCGTTGCGAATGGATTCGGATCCCAAAATATAGCGGTACCCGTCCAAGGTGATGCGAGACAAAGCTTCGATGGAAGGTGGTGCATAGAATTTTTGCAACGACGACCACAAAAGCACTAAAAAGGGCAGAACAACAATGAACAAAAAGTAAACAATGAAGATGGCCATTGTGAAGTAGCGCCATACCCCCAAATCGATGGTGCGAGGGCGGAAACCTTTGCCCGTCACGGTGGCATATTTGCTGCCAGTCGATGAGATACGAGACTGCACATAAATGCCGCCCGTGGTGAGCAGCAACAAAATAACTGAATAACTGGCCGCCAATCCAATTTGGCTTGGATACTGGTGAATGGCTTGGTAAATGGCAGACGTGAAGACTTGAATGCCTGCGGGCAAGCCTAAAAGTGCAGGCACCTCAAATGAGGCGATGGTGTTGACAAACAAAGTCAGTACCGTGGCCATGATGGCGGGATAGGCCAACTTCAAGGTAATGCGGCGCAATGTATTCATGATGCTGGAGCCACTCATGACTGCAGACTCTTCAAGCGAGGGGTCCATTGCCTTGAATGCCGATGACATGAGCAAAAAAGCCATTGGCGAGCAATGCAATGCGTCGACCCAAATCATGCCCCACATGGAGTAGATGTTGAAAGGCGGTGAGTCAAGGCCAAAAATGGCCATCGCCCAAGTGTTCAACAAACCAATCTTGGGGCTGGCCAACATGATCCAGGAGATGGTGAACAAAATGCCTGGAATGATGAGTGGCACGATGGACAAGGCAAAAAACAAGCGCCGCAAAGGTGTATTGGTTCGCTCGTTCATCCAAGCCAATGCCGTACCGATGACAAACGCCAACAATGAAGTGCCCAACGCGAATTGCACTGAGTTCCAAAAAATGGCCACTGTTTCTGGGTTGGTATACGCCGTGACGTAATTACCCAATGTGAAAACCGAAGGCGATGAAGCTGTCTCTGGCGTGTGGAAACTCTGCCAAATCATGAAACAGAATGGGACCAATGCAAGAATGGCCACCACCACCAGGCTGATACCGATGACCACCCACTTGGCGTCAAATGCTGCACCAAACTTTGGGCTTGCAGTTTCTGCGACTGAACTTTGCACGAATTAATTCTCCAGAATTATTCTGATCAAATCAGAACCACTTACTCGTTCTTTTATGCGGAACTACAGTCCATATAAAGGCACAACGGGTATTAGGCGGGAATCAAACAAAAGTGTCAAGGGACGGCCGGACGGGTTTACCCTAGCGGGAGTTTTCCTCTCATGAACCGCCAAAGGAAATCTTGTTGGCCTCTTTTTAAGAGCCATTGATTGGGGTCATCATTCTTTTATAAGGAACGATGTTCTTTTAAGCGGGAAATAGATATGATGTCACACAAAGGCTTGTAGCACCCAAAATCTTTCGTCCTTCAAAAGCTGATGACCTCACCCTCATGGCTTAGACAGGGCGTTCATTACAAACCCAGAAGCCTTCGAATGGAAATGTCAGAATCTCATGACCACTGAATCCTCTTCGTCCAAAAGCTCACGCTTGTCATCTGTCGCAGCAGCTGTTCGCGTCCTGAAATGCTTCTCTGAAGTTGAGCCTGAAATTGGCATCAGCAGTTTGGCCAAACGTTTGTCTTTGGCCAAGAGCACGGTCCACCGCTTGGCCGTCACGCTCACCAGTGAAGGCCTGTTAGAACAAAGCCCCGAAACTGGCCGATACCGATTGGGCATCAATTTGTTCGTGATGGGGGCTTTGGTTCGCCGTCGTTTGGATGTGTCCAACATGGCGCAACCCTTTCTGAATATGCTTCGCGAACAGACCGGCGAAACCATTCACTTGGCCGTGATGAACGAAACCAA
>CAYRTN010000095.1:0-6559 GCA_964427235.1 uncultured Chthoniobacter sp.
GGTTTCCGCCTCGCGCGCATTATTTGCACTGTTGCAAATTATTTGCATTAGTATTTTGATTATTTTAATGCAATAAACTTGCATTATTTTGTTGAAGAATAATGTTGGTTCATCGACACCGACCATCCAGTTTTTCAAGTCGCGGCTCCCGAATACGTGGAGGCACCCGAGGACATCCTCGCCGAACGGGTGGCTCTGCGCTGGCGTGCGGTCGCTGATCTCAGCCGACAGCAGGCGCTCGACATTGTTAAACAGGAGTTTGTCCGACTGCACCTTGAGATCGACAAGCGCGCCGGACTCGATCATCCATCCTACGACCGAGGGCTTTCGGCGGTGCTGGCTCACATCTCGGATTCAGCCAGTCCACTACTGGAACTGGACGTGGTGCTCTATTGCTACGGTCTGATCGGGCGGGCGGAGGAGTCCATGGAGCAGATCGCCAAGCGGCATCGCCTCAGCAAGCAGGCGTTCAGCAAGCGCGTGGATAAGCTTCTTCAGGATTTTCACCTTCCTCCACAAAACGGCATGAGACCCGTTCAGCAGCGCCATGTGTACGAGTCAGTCCACGTCGCGAAATGGGGATATATCGAACAAGACGCACCAAGATCATGACCACCTACATCACAATCGACCCCGGCGTGAACGGCGGCATCGCATGGGACGGCGCGGCACTTGCATCCTGTATGGGAATGCCGGCGAGCGACACTGAGACAGCGGAGGAGATCGGACTGCTCTACAGTATGCGGCCCGGCGTCAAATGTGTCATCGAGGACGTTCCCAAGTTTGTTGGCAAGGCGCTACCGGGTAGCGCGATCTTCCCTCTTGCCTTCAACTGCGGCCTGATCCGTGGGATTGCGGTATCGCTTCGGATGCCGGTCATCCTCGTCCGCCCGCAGGACTGGCAGAAGCATTTCCGACTCGGCACCAAAGGAGACACCAGCGGAACCACCGAGTGGAAAAACAAACTCAAGGCCGAAGCGCAGCGGCGCTATCCGCATCTCAAGGTCACGCTCAAAACTGCGGATGCTCTGCTGCTGCTGGCCTACGCACAGGAAAAACAACTCTAATCATCATGTTCACACCAATCGAAGCAACAGGAACGCGCAAAACTCAGAAGGTCTTCAAGGATCTACAAGTTGGAGAAGTGCGCGAAGTCAACACTAAAACCCTATCAGCCTTAAAGGGGATGATTCGCCATCGGATGAAACTGCATCCCGGCGAGACATACTCAATGAACGAGCAAGGACCACCATACCAGATCCGACGTGAATCCTAATATGCAACTCGCACTACCTAATTTTGATTCGTTCAACTCCGATCAGCTTCAAGAGTATGCGGCCAGAGAACTGGGCATCATGCGGAATGAGGCGGAGATGGCGGCTGGTATTTCCGCGACGGCATTCAGTCGCGCGTGGGCGGTGGGCAAGGCGTGCGTCAAACTCAAGGATGCCGTTGGTGAGGACAAGTGGGAGGAGTACGCATCGCAAAACATCGGTGGCGGTGACTACTATGCGGTCTACCGCTGCATGCGACTGGCGCGTATGTCGCCGGAAGCGCCGCCTCTTCAGAAATCTGGATCAAGCCAGTACAAGCAGCTTCAAATTGCGATTGGTGGCGAAACAGCGCCAAAGCCGACACCGAGGAAGACCGATGTCTACAAGTTTCAAAACCTGATGGCATCACTCGGGTGCATTCGGCGGTGGTGGAGGGAAGGCACAGTGCTGGATACGCTTGATGAGGAGATGATCACCGAGATCCTCGAAGACATGCAATTCATTATTTCCATTTACGATGACCTCAAGAAACAGATTCCCGAAACCACCGTGCCCGCCGAAGGTGGACAGTGAAATCATGCTGGGCGAAACGCCAAAGCGGATACAGCAGACCATGGCCGTGACACGGGAGACGGTCGCTGATTCACAGGAGCGGCTCGGTGACACGGGCGTGCTGTTGCGTGAATGGATTTCATGGTGCGAGAGCACTGGACGCGCTGCACATGCTGCGGAATTGATCGAGCGCAGCCGTGCGTCAATGCGGAATTCATAAGAGCATGGATGCAACCACCGCCGAGGACACACAGAAGAAGCTGCAAGACCTGCTCGCGCGGGTGAAAGCGGGCCATCCGTTGTCTTATGCGGAAAGTGAGTTTCTGAAGCAACGCAACACAGAGCCACGCTACCAGACGCAGAAAGATGTCGCCGCCTTCTTTGCGATCACTCCCGCTGCCCTGCGTCGGTGGGAAGAGAAGTATCCCGAGGCATTCGTCAAAGGTCCAAATGGCTACGACATCGAGAAGATCAAAGCCGCAAGGCAGCAGTTTCTAGCCAGCAGCAATTATACGCGGCTGAACGACGGGGACACAATTAACGTCGAGGGTGTGCAGGATGTGGCAACGCTGAAGGCGCGCAAGATTCATCTGGAATGTCAGAAGCTGGCGACGCAGATCGAGATTCTACAGGCGAAATACGTCTCGGTGGACGAGGTACTGGCTCAAGTGCGGGCAGTGATGTATGCGATCAAAGAGAAGATCAAGCGTATCCCTCCAGAGATGGCATATGAGGTGAGCGGCGTAACACCTGCGGAGGCTGAAGAGCGACTTTTAACCTGCATCGACAAAATTCTGCTGGAAATGGAGCAGGAAGATTACATCAAGATTGAGGAGCAGTTGAAGGCGAAGAAGGTGGACGTTGAGATGATGGAAGTCGAGATCGCGCCAACCGAGCCAATAAAGCGAGGGAGACCGCGCAAAAGCTGATGGCATTCTCTATCTATTCGCTGATGGCGGAGGTTTGGCGGCCAACGCCCAAGCTCCCGGTGGATGAGTGGCTGCGGACGCATGTGAGATTCGAGCGCGGGCCGATTCTCGGATCTTTCGACGTGCGAAACTCGCCATGGATCAAAGCGCCGCTCGAAGAACTGCGCAACCACGAGACAAGGGAAATCATCTGCGCGTGCTCGGTGCAGAGCGCCAAGACCGCTTTAGCCGAAGGTGCAATGCTTTACCTGATCGCCGAGGAAGGCGGTGACATGTGTCTCTACCTCCAGACCGATGAGCACGCCGATGAGTTCCTTGATACGCGGTTCAAGCATCGCATTCTAGACTGTAAGCCAGTACGGGCGATGCTCAATAAAGGGGACAAGAGCATACAGAAGAGGACGGTGGCATTCGCCCACATGACCCAGTACGTGATGGGTGCGAGCAACATCCACAACCTCCAGTCCAAGGCGGCGCGCTATGTCATCGGTGACGAAGCCGCTTACTGGACGCACGGACACATCGACGAATCACGCAAGCGGACAACCTCGTTCGATGCGCGGAACTCCAAGCGCATTTACGTATCGACGCCGATGAACAACAACGGCGAGTTCTACGAGAGCTTTTCCGCTGGGTCATGCAGCGAATGGCACGTCGCTTGTCCCGCCTGTGGAGAGAAGTGGCCGATGGTGCTCGGGCAGCTCAAGTGGGACGGTGAAGGGGCTAAGCTGGCCGACGGCAAATACGACCTCGCGCGGATCAAGAACACGGTCAGATACGAGTGCCCATCGTGCAAAGTGCATCTAAAGGACGAGCCGCAGGTGCGCCGACAGATTGCAAACAGCGGGTTCTACGAGAATCAAAACTCAGCACCAGACCCGCGCGTAAAGTCTTACCACTGGAACGCTTTGACCGTGCCATGGGTGGCGTGGGACACAATCGCGAGCGAGTTCCTCAAGGCCGAACACGCACGGAAGCTGGGCGATTACTCGCCGCTCGCGGAGTTTGTACGGAAAAGGCTGGGTGAGTTCTGGGACATGCGGGAGTTCCAGTCCGAAGAGGTCAATTTGTCGGGTGGATTTGCCATGGAGGAGCCATGGGATCAGGAATACCGGCGTTACATGACGGTGGACGTTCAGCGTGACTATTTCCGCGTCATCATCCGTCTGTGGGCGCAAAACGGAGAATCTCGACTGTTTTACGCAGGGGAGCTGCACACATGGGCGCAACTGCGTGAGCTACAGAAGAAATACGAGGTCACCGACAGGCGCGTGTTCGTCGATTGCGGCTTCGAGCGGTATCAAGGCGAGGTGTACAGGCAATGTGCGGCCCATGATTGGTTTGCGCTCAAGGGGGACAAGGCGCAATTCTTCACGTGGACGCTGATGGACAAGAGGACAGGCCGCAGTCGGTCAGTCAAACGTCCTTATTCGCAGATTCAGCACGTCGATTCGGGCGTGGGACTTGCACGATCCAAGGTGCGCAACGCTCGGCAGGCTGACTTGTGCGACCGCATCGTTTGGAGCAGCGACTACATCAAGCTTGTGCTGCATCGCCTACGCTCCGGTCAGGGTGCATCATGGCAGATAGCGCACAATGCGCCGAAGTGGTACTTCAAGGAGATCCAGAACGAGGTTTTTGTCACCGAGAAGGACAAGCGGACCGGCAAAAACAAGACGTTCTTCAAAAAGCTGGGAGAGAACCACTCTTTCGACGCCGAAGCCATGCAGGTGCTGGCGGCCTGTATTGAAAAGATCATCGGACAAGCCGAAATTATCACAAACGAGGCAGAGTCTGTCAACGCTTGACAGGCTGGATGACTTTATGGGCGGACCATCAATTCTACGCTATGCCTCGCTGCAATACTGCGAGACGCTTTACGACCAGTGTCTCACGGCGCTGGCTGATGGTCAGGGCACCATGGTCATCTCTACTTCGGGCGGCGGAGAGTCTGAGACGCGATCCAGCGGCAATGACGGAGGTGTTCCAGTTATGACGTTGATGCGCGCAGTGATGCGACGCATGCACCAGCTCGATCCGGTCAAATATCCAGCTATCTCCAACCGCCTCAAGGCAGACTTTAGTACACTCGTTTTATGACCTACCTCGAATCAATGATCCGCGCCGTAAATCCGAAGCTCGCTTTGGAGCGTGCGCGTGCGAAAGCGGCTCTCGATGTCGGCGAAAGGGTGGGATTCTGGCGGGTCGGTGCGCAATCGAGCACAAACCGCAAAGCCAGCGGTCAAACGCTCGATCAGCCGGATTCGTCGCGAAATCACACGGATCGGGTCACCTTGATCCGCGAAGCTCGCTGGCTGGAAGAAAACAGCAGCGTGGTGAAGTCGATTCTGCGGAAGTATCGGACCTTTTCTGTGGGTCGACTTCAGTATGTCGCGCGCACGAGCAATGAGGCAGTCAACAAGCAGATCGGTGCCTACGTTGAAAGATGGATGGCCAATGCAGATGCCAGCCAGCGGCATCATTTCCGCACGCTGGCGGGGCTGGGCGTTACCAGCATGAAGCGTGACGGTGACATCGGCTTTATCGTGCTCGAAGAACCGATGACGCCACTGGAGCAGATGATGATGGTCTCCCCGATCCGAATCCAAGCCATTGAAGCGGACCGAATCGGCTCTATCGTAAATCGCGAAGGGCTCGACACGCGACCATTTAAGCCGTTGAAGAAGAACGAGCAGGACTTTTCTGGTGTAGTCGTCAACGGTGCAGGAAAACCGATCCGATACCGCATTTACAACCGCAGCCGGACAGGTGAGACAATGACGCCGGCACTCGAAGTGCCAGCACAGGACTTTCTTCACCTGTTCGATCCAACGCGGCTCGATTCCTATCGTGGCTTCTCCGTGTTCGATGCGGCTATCACCGACATCAAGGATCTGATGGAGATTCTGGCGTGCGAGAAAATGTCGGTAAAGATGCTCTCCAGCATCTCGGGCGTGGTCAACAATTCGGACGGGTCGGCAGATCAAGACGTATCACTCGACATCTCGCACGATTACAATCCGGACGCGGATCGACTCAAGAAGATCGAGCCGGGGACCATTGAGTACTTGGCGGAGGGTGAAAGTTTTAACCCGGTTGAAAGCAACAGGCCTAGTCCTACCTTTAACGGCTTCCTTGACTCGCTGATTCGCAATTGCGGCATGGCGACCAACCTGCCGTTCGGATTCATCTACTCGTGGGCGGGACAAGGCACTGCGGTCCGGATGGAAGCGGCACAGGCGGCGCGGGAGTTTGAAATGACGCAGCTCACACTGGAGGAGAAACTGCTCAATCCTCTGGTGCGGCGCGTCATTGCTCGCGGTATGCAGCTCGGGCACATCCCAACGGTGCCAGACTTTGATTCGGGTGAATGGCGCTATCCTGCAAAGGTGACGGCGGACGTTGGGCGTGAATCTAAGGCGCTGATCGACGAGACAATGGCCGGGATCATCTCCAAAACGCAGATTGCGGCGGATCGCGGCGAAGATCGCACTATCATTCGCGATCTCCTGCGCGCGGAAGCCATGGAGCTTGTCGAAGATGCGAAGATGGTGCAGGAAGCATCTGGCGGAGTGCTGGATCTACCAACAGCCATCTACATGCTCGAACGCCGGGCACCTAATGCGCCGACTATCGCTGCACCAGCGGCTGCGCCGGCGGACGAGTCAGAAGACGACGACAGTCCTGACGAGGTTGAGGATAGTGCCGAGGATGAGGTTGAAGACATTGCTGAGGGCGACACCGAGGAAGACTCATAAGATTGACATTGCGGTGGCGAGTATGCCAGTCACCGAAGAGCTTCAG
>CAYRTN010000096.1:0-6531 GCA_964427235.1 uncultured Chthoniobacter sp.
GGCCATAGCGGCGTCGCACGACTTCCGCCATGCTGGCAAAATCATTTTGGTGGTCGGTGCTTTTGATCCGGTAGGTGCGGTAGTTGGCACGATCCGGGACGCCATCCCGAAATCTCACCATAGAAGCCACAATGTGCGTTGATGAGATATTCGAAATATCGAAGCACTCCATCACGCGAGGGAGTTCGGGAAGGTTGAAGGCGGCTTGCAGTGCGGCGATATCGGCCTCCGGGTTGATTGTCGTCGGTAGTGATTTGCGGGTGAAGCGTACCATCGGGCGGGTGGTGGTCTTCATGTCCTCGAGGAGATTTCGCAACTGGGCCGCTTTTTCAAAATCCATCTTCTCTGCGGCCGACTTCATTTCGGATTCGATTTGCTCGAGCATTTCACGGCTCTGGCCATCCAGAAAATCGCAAGCCTCGCTGACGCGTTGCTTGTAGTCCTCGCGAGAGATTCTGCCGATGCAAGGTGCAGTGCAGTTTTTGATCACATGGTCGAGGCAGTGCTTGAAATCTGCCTCGCCGGGCTCAATCGCCCTGCAGGTACGGAGTCCGAAGCGTTTCTTGATCGCCTCCAGTGTGGATCGTACCGCGCCAGCGTGAGCAAATGGTCCAAAGTAGCGGGCGCCATCTTCCTTGCGTAATCGTGTGAGCGCAAAGCGCGGCATGGCCTCCGCGAGATTCACCCGCACGAGAAGGAAGCGTTTGTCGTCGCGGAAGCTGATATTGTATTTGGGCCTGAATTCTTTGATCAGTCGTCCCTCGAAGAGCACAGCCTCAGCATCGCTTCCCACGATGTGGTATTCCAAATTCCACACGCTTTCAATAAGGGCGCGGGTTTTGAGATCGGCGGATTGTTTTCGCGAGGGCATAAAGTAGCTGCTCACGCGCTTGCGAAGATCGCGGGCTTTCCCGACATAAATCACATGGTTCAAGCGATCCCTCATCACGTACACGCCAGGCTTGTGAGGCATATCGCGAAGCATCGCTTGAAAATCGGCTCGAGGCGCTTGAGATCCCATGTCAACAGCATCATGCCTTATTCACACATCCTGTGCAACAAGGCCTCACACTTCAGAGATCAAAATCTGGATAAAACGAAAAAAGGTATTTTCTCAGCACTTTAACAGACTCTCATGGGAGGTTGAAAATCGGTTTGACGATTTAGGGCTTAGCGATTTGTTCCTGACGTTTTTTTGCGAGATCATGGATGTGATCCATAAAAGCCGGAAACTTTTGCAACACATCTTGAAGATCACCGTGGCCAAGAGTGTAGAGATCGACATAGTCCAGAGCGCGGATGCTCGCATTTCGGGGTTGCTGTAGTAGCAATGCTATCTCACCGAAAAAATTCCCTTGGGATAAAGTTGCATAAGCGGTTTTACCATCTTTCGAAACCACTTCTACGCTCCCCCGACTTATGAAATACATGCTGTCGCCGACTTCGCCTTCGCGAAAAATGTAGTCGCCAGGTGTGAAGATCCCAGGTCTAAGCTTTGTAACGATTTGCTTGATGAGATCCTCTCCCGCACCACTGAATATTGGCACTTTCTCGATCATTCCACTGCATAGATGCAGCGAAACTTGGATTTTCAGCGAGTCGGGCAAGTCTGTCAAAACTTGACCTTCATCATATCCTCTGCGGGTGGTCCAGAGATATTCATAATAGCTACGAATACGATCCTGAAGATCCGACGGAATTTTGCGAAATCTCATGAACGTATTCATTTTTTCGATCTTTTCCGTAAAATGGGTGCGGGCCACATCCAACTTGGCGACGAGGCTCGCGAAAATAGCGATTACGTAACCGTAGAGACCAGCACCAAGTAACTCGACTATTATAGCAAAGATAGTTTGTTTCGGTGTTACTGGTGTGATGTCACCATATCCGATCGTAACAAGTGTGGTAACAGCCCAGTAAAGGCTTCGTAGATAGAGGAGGCTTTCAGTTGTTTTCCATTCATCGGTAATATTTCCAGCTCCTACGGCGATCCATCCGCAGGCCGCCCAATGCGCGAAAAGTGAAACCCAAAATGCGAGGAAAAGCATTCGTAGAAGACTGGCATTCACAACATTTGCATTAGCCACTTTCTGCATAAATGTGGCCACGTGCCCCAACCTGAGCAAGCGCAAGAGGCGGACATTGATCATGAATGTTCCGAAAATCAGATCTAACGGTAACACGGCTAAAAGATCGATAATGAACCATCCCTTTAAATACCGTTTCGCGACATTTTTTGGGTCATTAATAAGAGTGCCATTGACATAAATGGCCGAAAAAAAAGTGAGAATCAAATCGACTACAAATACAGAAGAAATGAACACATCTAAAAAAAGAAGCCCCCCACGAAAGGGGAGATCCATCGCGATTCTTAGCGGTATTTCTACAGCGACCACTGAAGTCATCACCAAGACAAAGGCGTCCCATATTTGTTTGTATTTGTTCGTTGGATGAATCATGAGCGATTCTTTTGAGGGTGAGTTAACTCAGGAAAAAAATTTTCAAATCATGCGTTAGTCACAAGATTAGTGCTTTTAAGTCGCGTGAAATAGCTTGTTCGTTATTGAGGTATTTTCAAAAAGCATAATGCCCGTAGAGCGGCGCTCTACGGGCATCAGTGCTATGAAAACCCCGACCAATTAGCCGGGAAATATTTTACTTAGTCGTTTTTTTGATCGCTGGGCGAACGACGACGTAGGAACCTTTGGCTCCAGGAATCGCACCTGCAACGACGATCACGCCCTCTTCACTGCGAACTTGTAGAACGCGGAGATTTTGGACAGTGACTTGCTCATCACCCATGTGACCGGGCATGCCCATGTTTTTCCAAACACGGCCTGGCGTGGAGCGGTTACCGATAGCACCATTTCGACGATGCATCGTGGAACCGTGGGTCATTGGCTGGCCTGCAAAGTTGTGACGTTTGATTGTACCTTGGAAACCTTTTCCTTTGGATTGACCAATGACGTCCACGAATTGGCCGACTTCGAAGTTTGTGACAGGAAGTTCAGCGGTCTCGGGAGTTGCCGCGCCATCAGCGAGGCGGAATTCACGAATGAAGCGCTTGGCTGTGGACTCTGTTTTGGCAAAATGGCCTGTCATGGCTTTGCCCACGCGTTGTGGCTTCTGGTCATCAAAGCCGACTTGAACAGATGTGTATTTGTCCTTTTCGATCGATTTGGTTTGAAGAATGCGATTGCCGCCAGCAGCGATGACTGTGGCTGGTGAGATGCGACCCTTTTCATCATAGATGCGGGTCATGCCGAGTTTTTTTCCGAGTAGTCCTATGCTCATAACGGTCAGATTTTGATGGTGATGTCTACGCCGGCCGGAAGATTCAGTTTCCGGAGTTCATCGACGGTTTTAGAAGTGGGGTCCACAATGTCCAAGAGGCGCTTGTGGGTGCGGATTTCAAATTGTTCCATCGATTTTTTGTCAACGTGGGGCGAGCGGTTGACGGTGAATTTTTCGATGCGGGTCGGAAGCGGAATTGGGCCGGTCACTTTCGAGCCGGTGCGCTTCGCGGTTTCGACGATATCCGATGCCGAGGCATCGAGAATGCGATAATCGAATGCCTTAAGGCGAATTCGAATTTTTTGTCCAGATGTTGCTGCCATATTATAAAGAGCGAATTGGTTGTTGTTTTACTTTTCCCGCCAAACTAAAGCGGGACGCGCACTGTAGGGAATCACCTGATAATAGCAAGAGGAATTTGATAATTATTTTCATTTTTTCAGTCATCCATTAGCTACAACATACCTAGAGTCTCGAAGTCATTTGCCTCACGAGAAAAATCCGCGATCCTCTTTTTCAAAGGGTGCTCTTGCGGTGAGGTGAGCGTATTGTTAGAGTAGATTTGATGAACTATTGGTTCTCAATCATTTCATGTCTTGCGATTTTGATCGGTTCTAGTTGCCGTCCTGCCCCTGTATCGACGTCGCCAGAGTCCCCACAGCAAGCTCCATCGGAGATTCCTCCGGAGTCGCCCACGCCAACTCCTGCTCCCCTTAAGGTCATCGATGTCGGTGTTTTTCTTCCACTCAAAGGTGAGTTCCAAGGAAGTGGTGGGGCAGCATTGAACGGTCTTGTTGTAGCGGCCGAGGAGATCAATGCCAAGGGAGGCATCGATGGGCAATTAGTCCGATTGATTGTTCGCGACACAAAGTCTGAGGCCGACAGGGCCGGTGCCGCGGTGAAGGATTTACTCGAGGTTGACAAGGTTGTTGCTGTGATTGGCGGCGTGTCTGCCGGAAGTGACGAGGCGGCTCATATGGCCAATAAACTCAAGATTCCGATGCTGGCGCTGGGCTCCACGATGCCTGGGATTCCAGACAAAGAGCCATGGGTTTTTCGACTCTCTTCGGTAGATTTTTACTCCGGAGAAGTGATGGCGAAGTTTGCCTCTTCCCTTGGATCGAGCACTGCGATTGTTCTGTATGATTTGTATAGTGAGTATGCGAGGAACCTTGCAGTCGCCTTCGGAAAACAATTTAAAAAGCAGAGTATCGTGGCAGGCGAATCCTACGACCTAACATCGAGGGATTTTTCGAAGCCATTAGCGATGATCAAAAGGAAAAACCCAGAGGTTGTGTATTTGCCGGCTCCTGCAGATCAGGCTGCCGAAATCCTCAAGCAAGCGCGCGCGCTAGGTCTGAAAATGCCGTTTCTTGGGACGGGATCTTGGGATTCTTTGGAGTTTCTTTCCACAGCGGGTGACGCTTCTAGTAACTGCTACTTGCCGGCCCGTTTCAATTCCGAGACCACAACCGAATCTGGTCGGGCATTTCTGGCGGCTTATGCGATGAAGCGCGCCACACCACCTCCCGCCATGGCAGCTCTAGGTTACGATGCTCTGAATATTTTGTCTGAAGCTATTCGGGCCAGTGGCGGAACTGATCACGAAGGCCTGCGCGCAGCCCTCAGCTCAACAAAAAACTTTCCCGGTCTCACAGGGCTCATCACTTTTAGTCCTGAGTCTTTGGTTCCTAGTCCCGTCTCTATTTTGAAAGTCGAGGAGGGGAATTTTAAGTTTCTAGAAACGATCGCGCCCTAAACCTGAATCGCCGCAGGTTGGATAAGCTCTATCTCGTAGCCCTCTGGGGCATCGACAAAGGCAATCACAGATCCATTGGAGCTACGATGCGGGCCATCACTCAGTGGATAACCGAGCGCAGCGGAATGTTGAGCGAAGGCTGAGATGTCCTCTACCTCAAAAGCGAGGTGAGTGAGATCTGGCCCGACTTGCACGGGACCGCTCGCATCATACTTGCATATTTCGATCAACTCCTCGCTCCCTGGTGCCTTGAAGAAAACAAGCTTTGAGCCGCGCCCGCTCTCGCTGCGGCGGACCTCCTTCAGTCCGAGTACATCTCGGTAAAAGGCAATTGTTTTTTCGAGATCGCTCACGCGGTAGCGGGTGTGAAGTAGTTTTTTGACCATAGAAAAAGGACTGTTGAAGAGTTTCGAGTGAACGTGGAATTCAAGTGGGGCAAGCGATGTTGACACCTACCAAGCATCGATTAATAACTCGCTTCGAGTTAAAACCGCAAGCGGCGAAAAGGCGGATTTTTCTTGCGAGCGATAGTTACCGTGTTTAGATTCATCAGGAAGAAGTTTAATCATTAGAGATTTGCTTCTCCTACAAGGAAGGGTGGCTGAGTCCGGTTTAAGGCACTCGACTCGAAATCGAACGTAGGGTAACCTACCGCGGGTTCAAATCCCGCCCCTTCCGCCATTTTTTCCTAATAAAGGACTCCAAAGTCAATATCGTGCCTTTTTAAGTCATATTTGCATTGCTGAATTTCCGTGCTAGTTTCTAGTTGTCTTATTTTTTAGAAAAACTCAGGAAATTCCCCCCACTTATGGACAAGACCTCTGGCAAAAAACAATTGGCTATTTTAGTGAGCTGCGTTGCACTTTTGATTGCTGCTATTATTGCTGGAAGCATGTTGCCTGCTAACAAGCCTGCCGAGCCGGTTAGCGATCGCTGGGCTGTTGTAAAAAGCCCTAGTGGATGGGCTGAAGCTCGCGGTGCGCCCATTTCAACATCACTCCTGCTCATGCAGATTAACAATGATGTAAAAGTTCAGTTGATCGAAGACAAGGGGGATTGGATCAAAATTCGTGCCCACAATGGGAGGGTGGGGTATGTGCGGCGCGAGTTTTTGCACAGTTTGTAAAAAACAGCTCCCTTGCTCAGAATGACAATCCGAGAGCCGGATGCGGGCAATCCGCGCGACCGGCTCGATGCGATTGACTCCCCTGCGGTCATTGGCGTCTGCGACTCTCACCCCGTCCGGATATCCTTGCTCTACTAAAATCTAATAGTGATTGGTATTTGGCCTGTTGAGCAAGGGTTCTCTCCTGTGGGCGGGTAGAGGTGTTTGTAATCTGGCCGCATAGGTGCTCGTGGCAATAAAAACCCCAAGGCGATGAGGGAACACCTGCCTTGGGGTTTTTGGTCAGAGTTCTTGAGTTTAGTTTACTGGCAAGCTTCGCACTCTCCGCCGTTGCGCATAGCTTCTATCGAGC